>NZ_JAKGTN010000066.1:0-1126 GCF_021568915.1 Vibrio sp. McD22-P3 | reverse complement strand
GTGTAATGATATGTAATGATTTCGATAAATTATCTACAGATTTAGTAAGGATGTGAGTCGTCCACACAATGTACCTCTATCTCATATTTTCCTTACAAAGAGCTACACACTTTAAACTGGTTTGCCACATCTTGATTGAACATAACATCCGTTGTACATAGGTGGTCGATTTACCATCGTGGCACTTAGTGCGAATTAAGTCCAGGCACAAGAACGGCTCCCCATTGAGAGCCGTTCTTCGTTGTAGGGAGGAGCGATTGAACATAATAGGGGCTTTGTTGCCGAATTCAACTGAAGAGCGAACGTTAGCTAAATAGCTTGCATTTTAAACAACATACTGAGTTTCAGGCATACCTATCCCAGTTAGCTTGTTGAGTGCTTTGATCATGGCGTAAGCCTCACCCACTTGTGCGTTGTAATTTCGAAACGTGAGTGAAGCACCGAGTAGTTGTTTTACGCAATACATCGCGGTCTCTGACAATGAACGCTTATGGTAACCATACTTCTGTTTCCACTTTTTGTTCGAGCCGTAGAGCTTTTGGCAGCCAACTGCCAGATTACGTGGATGCCCTTTTTCCGCTAGCCGCGCGCCCAGAAAGCTGCACCCTCACGTGGAGGGATCAAAGGTGTCGCTTTCTTAACCCTAATCGCTCTGTGGCACTCTCTTGTATCGTATGCACCATCTCCCGAGATTTCCTTGATGGTTCGGCGTGTTTGCTTGAGTAGGTTAGGGAGGACTTCCGCATCGGTCACACCTGATAGTGTCAGCTCTGCGGCGATAATTTCATGTGTGTCTGTATCAACCGCAAGATGGAGTTTACGCCAGACTCGACGCTTGCCATCGGTTCCATGTTTTTTCACTTTCCATTCTCCTTCACCGTATACCTTGAGCCCAGTTGCATCAATAGCTAGGTGTTGGATGGCGCCGCGTGTTGAGGCTTTGAAATTAACCTCTACATCCTTGGCTCGGCAGCTTACACAGGTATAGTGAGGACAAACCAATGGCACGTTAGCCAATTTAAAAACTGAGTCTAGAAAGCCTTGCAGCGCTCTCAATGGCATAGAGAAAACACGTTTTACCATCAATGCGGTAGTAATGGCTAGATCGCTGAATCGACGAGGCCTA
>NZ_JAKGTN010000065.1:0-2096 GCF_021568915.1 Vibrio sp. McD22-P3 | reverse complement strand
AGGATCAGGTAACCAATTGAGTTCTGATGCCATTTTGGATATGGCTAAATCCTTGATGAAGGCAGAAGGAAAGATCCCCAGTATTCGTAAACTCGCCACCAACCTGAACGTAGATGCGATGGCGATCTATTACTACTTCGAAAACAAAAACAAGCTGCTAGAGGCGATAACCACCTCACTGGTTGAAGATATCTATGAGCCTATCGTAAGTGACGATTGGAAATCAGAGCTATACAAGCTGTGCACCAGCTACCTTAGCCTACATGCCGATTATCCCGGTTTGCTGGAAACCATGCTGAGTATGGAAGTGTATGGCCCAGCAGAGGTGTTTTATGAAAAGTTTGAGCAAGTGGTCAAGCCTCTGTCACTAGGTGAAGTCGCTACTATAAATGGTATAAGTCTGTTAGCTGACTACTTACATGGCTACGTTTTGGCGATGAACTGCAATAGTGATCGTAAAGCACTAGATATCAGCATGCTGAAAGGGCCGCTTCAGATGTATTGCATAGCATTGGAAAACACAAAATAGATATGAGATAAGACCCCCCCGACTATTCCTTGTAGATATGATTATTGTTCTGTTATGCAAACTCGATTTGAGATACCAAATGTTATTTGAAGGATAAATATCATCTGAAGTTTCTGAAACGTTTATGTTCAACAATGTGCTAGCTATCGTGTCTAGTCCATTGATGTCACACTGCAATAAAAAACCGCTCATTCGTTGGGGAAGTGAGCGGAAAAAGGTGACAAACTGCTTCTCGTCTCAAGGCTTATTGAGTTTTACCTCAATCAGTTTGCGGGCTGATTCTTCTAGTGTAAATATATCTTCATTACAATTAGTTACATGTTTACAAGTTAAACTTTGCCAATTTGAGTCCAAATCTGGCCTTGTAACGCTAGTTTTTGAATCTGTCGTACGCGCTCTCTTGTCAACCCGATAATTTCACCCACTTCGTCTAGCGTTTTTGTTTCAGTCCCCAATAACCCAAATCGATGGTAGAGCACCTCTTTCTGTCTATCGGGCAAGGTATTAACGTGTCCAACTAATATTTGATTCAAGTTTTCCTTCAAGAGCATCTCTTCTGGCACTTCATAGATATCGTCATCATCAATAGTTGAAAGTTGCTCTCTTCCTGTTGAATCATCCTCATCCCAACCATGCTCAAGCGAATAGGAATGCTCGGCAAGCTTTTGAAGCTTACTGACTTCATTTGATGGAAACCCTGTACGTTCCGATATTTCGCTTACTGTGGCTTCGTGGTGCTCTTTGTCCTGTATTTCTCTTGCCGCTTTATGACAAACTCTGAGCTTTTTGATGACATGTACAGGAATACGAATAGTCCTTCCCTGATTCATAAGAGCTCGGTCAATCGCCTGCTTTATCCACCATGTACCATAGGTTGAAAACCGATAACCGTATTCAGGCTCGAATTTCTCAATCGCTTGTATCAAACCAATATTACCTTCATTGATGAGGTCTAAAAAACCGACACCACGCCCCGAAAATTGTTTTGCTATTTTAACGACCAGCCTTAAATTCGCGTGGAAGAACTCGTCACGCGCTGCGATGTCACCTTCTTTAACTCTTTTGGCTAGAGCTTGCTCTTGTTCTGGTGTCAGTAAGGAGTAGCTCGATATGTCTTTAAAATAGGCCGAGCCAACATCGAATTGGGTTTCTGAATGTTGAGGTGTATTTGACTGATAATCACTGCTCACTACTCTCATAACATCATCCTTGTGTTAGTCGTTAGTTTGACTCAATCGGTCTGAGTCAATACTCATCCCCATATATAAGATATAGCTTATATTTTTACATTTCAATAACATGGCATATAAAAACTGTAGTGTCTCATAGTTTAGACTGAAGGCGGGCATAATGATGTGAAGTAGCTTGTATGCATTTGGAGTTATATAAATATATTACTCAGAAAGAGAAGGGTGATACGCAAGGAAGCGTGCCTTTATGATGTAGCTTGAACAATCCTCTGAATGGAAGATCGCTCAATGGTAGAGCTTTATCAAAAAAGAAACTCACCTGATTGGTGAGTTTTGTTGGCATCATCAAGCAGGATTGTCAGTGGTAGCAGTCGATG
>NZ_JAKGTN010000064.1:0-1291 GCF_021568915.1 Vibrio sp. McD22-P3 | reverse complement strand
GGTTCATCGCGGTTTTCCGGGGAAAGCCGCTTTGATTTTCAGAAAGAAGTAGTCCGTGTCTCTGTAGCCATACCCCGTCCGTTTGATAAGCTTTATCTTGTTATTGATACCTTCTAGCGTGCAAGTATTCAAATGATATGTAGCGGATGCCACGATACCGTGAAGGTAAGGCTGAAGCTTTCTAGCAAAGTTAATAAGAGGTTGAATGCCACTTTCATTCACCTGCTGCCACCATACTTCCCAAAGCCCTTTAGCTTGCTCCTCTGAATCACAATACCAAAGCTCTTTGAGTTGAGCTCCAAGCAGGTGCGTTATCATGAGATTTCGGTTAATCGATAGTATTTCGTCAAGATAACTTTGCTGCTTTATGCTCAAGTTCTCTCGCTTCTTCAATAGAACCCATCGAGAGCGTTTTATCCAACGACGTGCTTGTTTGTCATTTTTTAGTTGGTTGGCTTGGTCTACACGAACCCTATCCATGACCTCTCGACCAAACTTAGCCACGACATGAAATAAGTCATAGACGATACGGGCATTCGGACAATGTGCCTGCACCTCAAGGTCAAAAGCGGTATTCATATCCATCGCCACAGCTTCAATATTGGCAGCATGATCGCCAAGTTCTTCGAAGAATGGGCGAATGTCCTTTCGACTTCGGCCTATGCCAATCCAGAGTACTTGGTGTGTTTGGGCGTCAGCAATGACCGTCGCATATCTGTGTCCCTTAAAGATGGCGAACTCATCCATGACAAGCTGACGTAAATCCCCCCAAGGCACCGTTGGCACAACTCGCTTAAGACGTTGTTTATCAATTTCTTTAATCGTGTGCCAATGCACCCCGGTCAGCTCGGAGATATGCTTGATAGGCAATAAAGGCAGTAACTTTTCAATATAGCCCTTCAAGCGATTTGTGATTCGAGCATAGGGAGAAACCCATGAGATTGCTTCTGTTCTTACGCCACAGTCAGGGCAGTTTATCCGTCGAGTTTGCACCGAAAGCTCAACAGGAATATCGAACATCATTGCTTCTTTTAGCACTCGCCACTGGTAGTCATGAATAGACTCAGATGTTCGACCACATGGACACATAGCAGTGGAGTCAGGCTTTAAGGTGATTGTGATTAACGAGTCAGTTTTGTGGGACTGTATGACTTGAAAGCCTTCCCAGAAGGAAGATAGGAAAGTATTATTCGACATGAAAACGGCGGTTGTTTGTATATTTTTGTTTGGCGACTAAAACATACCACAACTGCCGTTTTTCTTATCGGCTCACGCTAATCCGCGATGAACC
>NZ_JAKGTN010000063.1:0-1356 GCF_021568915.1 Vibrio sp. McD22-P3 | reverse complement strand
TTCGTATAAGGAGGTGATCCAGCCCCAGGTTCCCCTAGGGCTACCTTGTTACGACTTCACCCCAGTCATGAACCACAAAGTGGTGAGCGTCCTCCCGAAGGTTAAACTACCCACTTCTTTTGCAGCCCACTCCCATGGTGTGACGGGCGGTGTGTACAAGGCCCGGGAACGTATTCACCGTAGCATTCTGATCTACGATTACTAGCGATTCCGACTTCATGGAGTCGAGTTGCAGACTCCAATCCGGACTACGACGCACTTTTTGGGATTCGCTCACTTTCGCAAGTTGGCTGCCCTCTGTATGCGCCATTGTAGCACGTGTGTAGCCCTACTCGTAAGGGCCATGATGACTTGACGTCGTCCCCACCTTCCTCCGGTTTATCACCGGCAGTCTCCCTGGAGTTCCCGACATTACTCGCTGGCAAACAAGGATAAGGGTTGCGCTCGTTGCGGGACTTAACCCAACATTTCACAACACGAGCTGACGACAGCCATGCAGCACCTGTCTCAGAGCTCCCGAAGGCACACCTGCGTCTCCGCTGGCTTCTCTGGATGTCAAGAGTAGGTAAGGTTCTTCGCGTTGCATCGAATTAAACCACATGCTCCACCGCTTGTGCGGGCCCCCGTCAATTCATTTGAGTTTTAATCTTGCGACCGTACTCCCCAGGCGGTCTACTTAACGCGTTAGCTCCGAAAGCCACGGCTCAAGGCCACAACCTCCAAGTAGACATCGTTTACGGCGTGGACTACCAGGGTATCTAATCCTGTTTGCTCCCCACGCTTTCGCATCTGAGTGTCAGTATCTGTCCAGGGGGCCGCCTTCGCCACCGGTATTCCTTCAGATCTCTACGCATTTCACCGCTACACCTGAAATTCTACCCCCCTCTACAGTACTCTAGTCCGCCAGTTTCAAATGCAGTTCCGAGGTTGAGCCCCGGGCTTTCACATCTGACTTAACGAACCACCTGCATGCGCTTTACGCCCAGTAATTCCGATTAACGCTCGCACCCTCCGTATTACCGCGGCTGCTGGCACGGAGTTAGCCGGTGCTTCTTCTGCAGCTAACGTCAAACGAGCACGCTATTAACGTACCCGCCTTCCTCACTGCTGAAAGTGCTTTACAACCCGAAGGCCTTCTTCACACACGCGGCATGGCTGCATCAGGCTTGCGCCCATTGTGCAATATTCCCCACTGCTGCCTCCCGTAGGAGTCTGGACCGTGTCTCAGTTCCAGTGTGGCTGATCATCCTCTCAGACCAGCTAGGGATCGTCGCCTTGGTGAGCCATTACCTCACCAACTAGCTAATCCCACCTGGGCATATCCTGACGCGAGAGGCCCGAAGGTCCCCCTCTTTG
>NZ_JAKGTN010000062.1:0-1403 GCF_021568915.1 Vibrio sp. McD22-P3 | reverse complement strand
GAACTGCTACATAGAAAGCTTTAGTTGCAGCTAAAGCCTGGGTCTCACATTACCCGATTGGAGTGCTTATTATCCATACAAAGCATTTAAGAGTGATTCGCAAAGCATGGCGCTTTCGCTTCGCTCAAGTATAGCCAAGCGTCGCTCACACCTTAATGCGGCGTTATGCGTATTGTATCTCACAAGTGCTACCAAATGAGGTATAATCGGACGAATAACGGGTATAAAATGTGTTGGTTATTTAATATGCAAGTAAATGCAATTGTCAACGTTCATGATGTTGAAGATTTAAAGTCTCTGGGCACATATCGTGAACTCAAAAATGCCATTGAAGCCAAGATCGGGAGTAAGCTTGGTGTTAAAGGTTGGAATTCACTTTATGAGAAAATTGTATTTCTTAAAAGTGCTGTTTCCTTATTAGAGAAAGAGTCAGCAATCTATGAAGGAAAAAAATTCTCAGAAGCCAAAACTTATCTTTCAAAGCATCTTGGGATCAACGTTAAAGCGAGAGGCTGGAAGACTTTAAAGACGAAAGTTGCTGCTTTAATTCAGTTATTTAAATCGGAAAGCTTTGATCCGTATGCATATTATGAAAAAACAAAGCTCAAAAAATTTCGAGATAGCTCAAAGCTTGAAGGTATAGTTGTTGACTACCCAGAAAAAACGACGTCACTTGACAGTATTCTAGCCAAATATAAAAGGTAATTTATGGATAAGTATGATGCTGCTAATGATCACTATTGCTACGGAAATTCAGCGACACTGAAGAATAAATTAAATATCACAAGCTTGGACGAACTGGAGAGTGCTGAGAGAGAAATTACAGCGCATACTGTTCAAAGCATAACATTCAGCCCACCACCTTATGACTTGAGCTATATGAGTAAATTGCATTGCGGGCTCTTTTCTGAACTTTACGATTGGGCTGGAGATGTTCGTACTGTAGATATTTCAAAAGGTGGAACACGCTTTTGCACATGTGGACGAATTGAAGCGGAATCCGCTAAATTGTTTACGCAACTAGAAAAGGACAATTGGTTAAAAGGGCTAGGAAAAGACAAGTTCTGTGAAAAGTTAGCGGAGTACTACATCGAGTTTAATATGATTCATCCGTTCCGCGAAGGTAATGGTCGAGTTCAGCGATTGTTATTTGAACATCTTGCTTTATCGGCAGGTTACGATCTCGATTGGAATGATGTTGAGAAGTCAGAGTGGGTTCAAGCAAACATCGACGGTGTAGACGTAAATTATGGTCCGATGGAGCAGATTTTTAAGCGAATAGTTACCCAGCCGCAATAATCCGCATAACAAACGACTATGGCGTCAATAGCTAAATTTTGGCTATATTTTCATCCCACATGACGCCATCTCGTAACATTGAATTCAGTATTACAACCATCTTG
>NZ_JAKGTN010000061.1:0-1980 GCF_021568915.1 Vibrio sp. McD22-P3 | reverse complement strand
CACAACCCGAACACCAGAGGTTCGTCCACTCCGGTCCTCTCGTACTAGGAGCAGCCCCCTTCAATCTTCCAACGCCCACGGCAGATAGGGACCGAACTGTCTCACGACGTTCTAAACCCAGCTCGCGTACCACTTTAAATGGCGAACAGCCATACCCTTGGGACCGACTTCAGCCCCAGGATGTGATGAGCCGACATCGAGGTGCCAAACACCGCCGTCGATATGAACTCTTGGGCGGTATCAGCCTGTTATCCCCGGAGTACCTTTTATCCGTTGAGCGATGGCCCTTCCATTCAGAACCACCGGATCACTATGACCTGCTTTCGCACCTGCTCGAATTGTCATTCTCGCAGTCAAGCGGGCTTATGCCATTGCACTAACCTCACGATGTCCAACCGTGATTAGCCCACCTTCGTGCTCCTCCGTTACTCTTTGGGAGGAGACCGCCCCAGTCAAACTACCCACCAGGCACTGTCCTCATTCCCGATTAGGGAACCAAGTTAGAACATCAAACATACAAGGGTGGTATTTCAAGATTGCCTCCACGAATACTGGCGTACTCGCTTCAAAGGCTCCCACCTATCCTACACATGTAGGCTCAATGTTCAGTGCCAAGCTGTAGTAAAGGTTCACGGGGTCTTTCCGTCTAGCCGCGGGTACACTGCATCTTCACAGCGATTTCAATTTCACTGAGTCTCGGGTGGAGACAGCGTGGCCATCATTACGCCATTCGTGCAGGTCGGAACTTACCCGACAAGGAATTTCGCTACCTTAGGACCGTTATAGTTACGGCCGCCGTTTACCGGGGCTTCGATCAAGAGCTTCGTCCGAAAACTAACCCCATCAATTAACCTTCCGGCACCGGGCAGGCGTCACACCGTATACGTCATCTTGCGATTTTGCACAGTGCTGTGTTTTTAATAAACAGTTGCAGCCACCTGGTATCTGCGACTCTCGGTAGCTCCATCCGCAAGGGACTTCACCACTAAGAGCGTACCTTCTCCCGAAGTTACGGTACCATTTTGCCTAGTTCCTTCACCCGAGTTCTCTCAAGCGCCTTGGTATTCTCTACCCGACCACCTGTGTCGGTTTGGGGTACGATTCCTTACAATCTGAAGCTTAGAGGCTTTTCCTGGAAGCATGGCATCAATGACTTCACTACCGTAGTAGCTCGACATCGTGTCTCAGCCTTAAAAAGGTCCGGATTTACCTAAACCTTAAGCCTACGCACTTGAACCTGGACAACCGTCGCCAGGCCCACCTAGCCTTCTCCGTCCCCCCATCGCAATTGTAAGAAGTACGGGAATATTAACCCGTTTCCCATCGACTACACATTGCCGCAGCTTCGGTGTATAGCTTAGCCCCGTTACATCTTCCGCGCAGGCCGACTCGACTAGTGAGCTATTACGCTTTCTTTAAATGATGGCTGCTTCTAAGCCAACATCCTAGCTGTCTAAGCCTTCCCACATCGTTTCCCACTTAGCTATACTTTGGGTCCGAGGCTCTACCTAAATAGATTTCGGGGAGAACCAGCTATCTCCAGGTTTGATTGGCCTTTCACCCCTAGCCACAAGTCATCCGCTAATTTTTCAACATTAGTCGGTTCGGTCCTCCAGTTGATGTTACTCAACCTTCAACCTGCCCATGGCTAGATCACCTGGTTTCGGGTCTATATCCAGAGACTGAACGCCCAGTTAAGACTCGGTTTCCCTACGGCTCCCCTAAACGGTTAACCTTGCCACTGAATATAAGTCGCTGACCCATTATACAAAAGGTACGCAGTCACACCACGAAGGTGCTCCTACTGCTTGTACGTACACGGTTTCAGGTTCTATTTCACTCCCCTCACAGGGGTTCTTTTCGCCTTTCCCTCACGGTACTGGTTCACTATCGGTCAGTCAGTAGTATTTAGCCTTGGAGGATGGTCCCCCCATATTCAGACAGGATATCACGTGTCCCGCCCTACTCGATTTCACTGAT
>NZ_JAKGTN010000007.1:0-247709 GCF_021568915.1 Vibrio sp. McD22-P3 | reverse complement strand
GGCGGGTATTCCTGCAAAAGACTTCTGGTCTATCGTATTATATGATCCCCAAACCCGTTCAGAGCTTCAGACGTCACAGCCTTTTCCAAGTATTTCAAGCCAAAAAGGGGGCCTAACTTACAATGAGGATGGCTCAATAGACCTGTTTTTTGGACCTGAAGCCCCGAAAGGTAAGGAAAGCAACTGGCGTCAGACAGTCTCTGGAAAAGGTTGGTTCTCTATTATCCGTATGTATGGCCCGCTTAAACCCTGGTTTGACAAAACTTGGAAGCCAGGCGACTTTGAACTAGTCGACTAATAAACGAGGTGTCGACTTAATTAACTTGAGAAAGGTTTAATTCATCGCCATCAGCCTTGTTGATTCAACGGGTATGATGGTGATGACTTCTCTGGTTTTAGATAGTAATTAATCTGACTAACACGGCCACTATGAACAATAACTTGCTCAGGGAGGCCATGGTGGAATAAAGCCATCGAAAGAGCATCGCTGACCAACGTAGCTGTCATCTTCGTGTCCATCGACCAGCCCACGATTTGCCGTGAGTATAGGTCAATGATTACAGCCAAATACAACCAGGCCTCGCTGGGGTCGGTAAATAGGTGATATCTCCCGCCCACTTTTGGTTTGGGACCGTTGCAGTAAAGTATTGCTCTAACAAGTTGGGAGCAACTGGTAACCTATGATTACTGCTGTTGTACATTTTAACTTGCGAACCGCTTTTGCTACTAGGCTTTGGCGCTTCATGCTCTGGCGATAGTCTTCAAATTGTGATTATCACCGTTATCAGCTAACTCAGCCCGAATACGCCTAGCTCCGTCCCTACCTTTGCTGTTAACGCTTCTTTAACCTTTCCGTCTAGGGCTTGACGAGCTTGCTCCCGCAGGCAATTTTTGTGATGATGTTTAAAACCCACTTTGCGATATGCCGAACACCTTAACCATCCGTGAAACACGGAAAAGCAGCAGATGTTCAAGCATAAATTCATAGTGATTTACTTTAGATTCTTCGCAAAGTAGGTGGCGGCCTAATGGGATGGTCTGCTCCTCCCTCTGATGCCTATACTCAGCAAGGGAAATCGCAAAATAAGGAGACCGACCATGTCTAGTTCAAATGTACATATCTACGGTATCGACCTAGGAAAAAACTGGTTTCACATCGTAGCAATGGATCGTCAAGGGCATATTCTCTGGCGGAAGAAGCCCAGCTTAAAACCTTTGTGATTAACACTCCACCTACGATTGTAGTGGTTGAAGCTTGTCCGGGTTCTCAATACTGGGGAAGGTTATTTAATGATGCAGGGTTTTCAGTAAAAATTATTCCCGCTCAGTTTGTTAAGCCGTACTTAAAATCAAACAAAAATGACTTCAATGATGCTGCCGCAATCGCTGAAGCAGGCAGTCGTGGCACTATGCGCTGTGTTTCCCTAAAGACACATGAACAACTCGCCTTACAAGCGACTCATCGAGTAAGGCAGCGTTTTATTGTTGAGCGCACAGCTACTGTGAACCAAATGCAGGCGTTACGGCATTACAGTTCCTGTAGGACGCAAAGTTTTCGAACGTAGCTTACCTAGCATCTTAGAGGATGCTGAAAATGGACTTCCCGACTTTATTCGTGCTCTAGTGTTTCGCTTGCGAGAGCGCTGGCAGCATCTAGATGTTCAAATTGATGAGATGAGCGAGCAATTACAACAAGCTCTATTGGGTCGGAGAAATGCCAACTTATATCCAGCGTTCCAGGGATTGGTCCAATTGTCGCAACTGGGTTAATTGCAGCGGTTGGTTCAGGCACTCAATTTAAGCGAGGCCGAGATATGTCGGCATGGTTGGGCTTGGTTCCTAAACAATACTCCACAGGTGGGAAAAGCAATCTTGGCGGTATAAGTAAAAGAGGTAACGTCTATCTACGCCGTCATGTGATACTAGGGGCAAAAGCATTAAAGATACATATGAAACGAGACAAATCCGCACTTGGGCAGCGGATAGCCAAGTTAGAGGCGACACATCATCACCATGTTGTTTTAATTGCCTTGGCTAACAAGATAATGAGGATTTGTTGGAGGGTATTAACCTCGGGACAAGAGTATCAACCTTATCCAGCTTCGCTGCGAATTAACATACAACGAATTATATTTTCTATAGATTTTGCGAGAAACAAGCTGATGACAGAAGCGTTAAACCCACGATGTTGAAGCCTGGCTAAAAAAGCAGTCTGTGATGACTGGACGCTTTATTAGGACAACAACGTGCGGATCCCATCAAGGCCAGAATACTAGATGGTTCACAAACAGGCCGGATACATTGACGCAAACGTATTCTGACAGCGAGCTTCTACTTGCAAAAACGGAGCAGACCATACATTTTTTACTATTTCTAGCTACGCCAGCCTTAGATCTGAGACTCATGCATAGATAGCTGTCTAGCGGCAACAACAACACCCACTTTTTCAGCAAGCTTGAGGATTTCAGCTTTAAATTCAGGAGAATGGATACTACGTTTTTTCTTGTTTGTCATAAGTTCACCTCGTTAGTGATTTTACTCACTTAACTCAGTGTCCAAAACTTCTGGTGCGGATCAGAAAGAAATGGGTTGGAGATTTCACCTATTGGTATCATTTTGAACACAAGCACCGAGGAATCAAATATGTGACACCTCAGCAGAGGCACATTGGTGAAGAACATGACATCTTAGAGCAACGTAAGCTCGTTTATCGTAAAGCTCAAGTAACAAACCCAGAGCGCTGAGGCGGGAAAGCTAGAGATTGAAGCTTTATTGAGGAAGTGCCTTTAAATCCAGAGAACAAAGCAGCCTAAGGCGTTGTAAATTTGTAAAAATAGTGACAATTTGCTTGAAGAACAGCGGAAATGGCTGTTCGGAATGCTCCGAAATACGCATTCTCAGTAATTTTAAGCTCCATACAAAAGTAGGGAGCTTAATTGATCATGAGGGGTGGTAATACTTAATGGCTGCTACCCATTAATAGAATAACACCATAAACATACCCATTAAGGTCAATAGGGTATTAGATACTGCATAAGGTACAGTGTAACCAAGCATAGGGATGTTGCTTTTCGCTTTCTCACCTACCATAGCGACTGAAGCAGTACTCGTACGTGCGCCACCACAAACACCTAGGTTTATAGCTGGGTGGAATTTAAAGATATACTTACCAATAAGTGGAGCTAATAGCATTGGAATAGCCGTTGCTGCCGCACCGATTAAGAACAGTTCTGGACCTACGTTTTCAAGACCAGCCACAAAGCCAGGACCTGCAGAAATACCTACGATAGCAATAAAGACGTTAAGACCGACGGAGTTCATAAACCACTGTGTTGGCTCTGGGAGTCGAGCAAATGTTGGGTGAATTGAGCGTAACCAACCTAATACCAAACCACCGATTAGGACACCACCAGATACAGAAAGAGTAACGGGTGCGCCATCGATATCAACAGCTAGTGCGCCTAGTAAACCGAATACTACGATAAAGAGACCAACCCAAACCATATCGGTTTCAGTTGTCGTTCTATCGACATGGCCTACTTCTTTTTCCAGACGAGATGTATGCGTTTTAGTACCAGTAATACTTAGTACGTCACCACGATGAATTTCAGTTTGTGCTAGTAGGGGTACTTCTTGACTTGCTGCACCACGACTGATTTTGTTTAGGAACACGCCACGTGTGTAATCTTCATCTGCTAGTGAGACCAATGTGCGGTTTGCGAACTTTTTGTTGGTAACAACTAGGTCTACGGTTTCTAATGGCAGATTATCAAGCTCCTCGTCCGCTACTTCGGTTAAGTACTGTTGAGCGTGCACGAGTGCGTCGGTATGACCTGTTAATGCAATAATGTCTTTTGCCGCTAGCGCCATAGTTGGCTCGACATCCACTACTTCACCATTGCGTTTCAACTTCTCAATGAATAGGCGTTCTGCGTGGTGTTGAGATTCGAATTCAGCTACTGTCATACCGTTGATATCGTCAGAGATCTCATAGGTACGAGATTCAGAACGATGCCAAACACGTGAAATACCATCTTCTGGTGTACCAGCAGACATCTCTTTTTCGTAGTCTTTACAAGCTTCTTCAAGGTTAACTCCGAGTAGAGTTGGACCAACATAAGCTAGGATCATACCAGTACCAATAGTACCGAACAGATAACAGATAGCGTAAGCCACCGGAATTTGGTCAAGTAGCTCTTTAGTATTGCTGAAACCAGATGAGTTGATTGCATCAGTCGCTAGACCGATAGAAGCGGAGATGGTTTGTGCGCCGGCCCAAAGGCCTGCAGCTAGACCAACATCGTAACCAGCAATTTTGGCACCAGCGTACGTTACTGCGAAACATAGAAATGAAATGACTACTGCGAATATCGCTTGTGGAGCACCATTTTTGGCAACACCTCGAACAAATTGCGGGCCGACACCATAACCTACAGCGAATAGGAACATCGTGAAGAACATTGACTTAACTTGTGAAGAGATAGAGATATCAAGCTGACCGATGATAACACCTGCGATTAGCGTACCTGTTACTGCACCTAAGCTGAAGTGACCGAATTTGATTGCCCCTAACCAATATCCCAAGCCCAGGGTGATGAAGATTGCCAATGCTTGGTGTTCACGGAACACTTTTACTACCCACATAGGCTCTGCTTTTGCTGGAGCTTTGATGCTTGTAGTTGAATGTTGAACAGCAGCATGGTCTGTAGTTTGTTCTTGAGCTTGAACATTATTGAACATGTTAAAGCCAGATACGCCGCTATTTGTATTTGTAGTGATATTTCCTGCCAGCATAAATACTGCCAACATACTTAGAAAAATATGCTTAATATATTTAGAAGGAGATAGCCCCATTAGAGTTGCCATTTTAACCTCTGATTACTTAGATTCCTAAATGCAAACCAAAGAACTCCAGAGCCCGGAACAAGAACCAGACTGCTTTGGTACGCAATAATTATTGTGATTAGAGTGCGAGGGACTAGGGCTACTAGCCCCTCTTTGCTTGAGATGATTAACCGTGGTTAAACGTGCTTGAGCTCTCTTCGTCAACAGAGTTAACGATTGGGAATTTCTCAAATTTCTCGATTGTGCGTTTTAGATCTTGAACGAGTAGATCAACCATGTCGTGACTCACACCGTGACGAACTAGGATGCGCATAATGACCAAATCTTCGCGGTTTGAAGGCATGGAATATGCGGCAATTTGCCAACCACGAGCGCGGATAGCGTCACTTAGGTCAAACAAGTTAAAGCCTGCATCTACGTCCGCTTTTAAGCTAAAGCTCATAGCTGGAATACCACCGCGGCCATCGTAAATGATGTCGAATAAGCCCATTTTGCTTACTTCATCAGCTAGGTATTGAGCTGAGTTGTAGCAAGCGTCGTGGATACGCTTATAACCTTCTTTACCCAAACGTAAGAAGTTGTAGTACTGAGCAACGATCTGACCGCCAGGGCGAGAGAAGTTCAGTGCGAATGTTGGCATGTCACCACCAAGGTAGTTAACACGGAAGATCAGATCTTCAGGAAGATCGCTTGCTTCGCGGAACACAACCCAGCCCACACCAAGAGGTGCTAGACCATATTTGTGACCAGATGCGTTGATTGACTTAACACGAGGAATGCGGAAATCCCACTCTAGTTCAGGGTCGCAGAACGGTGCGATGAATGCGCCACTTGCGCCATCAACGTGCATTGGTACATCAAGACCTGTTTCTTCTTGTAGTTTGTCTAGTGCATCAGCAATCGCTTTTACAGGCTCATACTGACAAGTAAACGTTACGCCAAGAGTAGGAACAACACCGATAGTGTTTTCGTCAACGCGTGCCAGGACTTCTTCTGGAGTCATTAGTAGACGGTCGCCTTCCATAGGAATTTCGCGTAGTTCAATATCCCAGTACTTAGCGAATTTGTGCCAGCATACTTGTACTGGACCACAAATTAGGTTTGGCTTGTCAGTTGACTTACCTTCCTTGCGACGCTTCTCGCGCCAGCGCCATTTCATCGCCATACCGCCAAGCATAGCGGCTTCACTTGAACCTGTTGTTGAACAGCCCATAGTGTTTTCAGGGTCTGGAGAGTTCCAAAGATCAGCAAGCATATGAACGCAACGGTTCTCGATTTCAGCTGTTTGTGGGTACTCATCTTTATCGATCATGTTTTTATCGATGCACTCGTCCATGATTTTGTGGATGTTACCGTCTACCCAAGTTTGGCAAAAAGTTGCTAGGTTTTGACGAGAGTTACCATCAAGAATAAGCTCATCAGATACTAGCTGGTATGCAGCATCAGGATTTGATTCGTCATTAGGGAAAGTATATTTTTCGATAGTTTTGTCTAATAGTTTGTTTGCAAAAACATCATCGATATCTGCATTGTTCTTTTCTTCAAAAGGCATTATATAGCTCCAGGTTTATTTAATTGGATAGAACAGTAATATCACTACATTTATTTTTAAAAAGCTGTCTCGCTTAAGCCGAATTACATCATTACAAATTAGACGAATAAAACAATCAATAGAAAATAAAAAGAAAATAACCAACGTGTTATAAATTAATTGTTGCGACAAATATAATTTTTATTTATCTCTTACTAGAGCCATTATGTGAAATTCAATCATTGATTTACGGTTAATACCAGTTGATTTTGATACGGTCTGCATGGTCTTAAGTGGTTGGTTTTTTAGGGTTTAATTTGATGTGAGTCAATGGGTTGAGATTTATGTGTAGATTGTTTTTATGTAAATTTTATTGGCTGTGGATTAATTTATCTTCAGTGGATATTAAAATGAACACCAAGTTGATTAATGAAAGAGCTTATCTATTTAATCTTAGATATTGCCGCTGCTTTCATTGTTTATCTATATCGTAAAGTAAAGTTGTTTAAGTTAATTCTAAAAACTATAATGGTGTAAAAATGAATGATCATATTATATTTGACTACTTCTACATACCCGGTTTTATGGTGTTGGTAGCAGCGGCAATTGCAATCCTAATTGTAGTTAAATACACACTAGGTGGACTATTGAGAAAAGGAAAGATCATGAATCCTTCATTAACAGAACTTTGTTTAGTAATTATTGTTACCGGACAATTACTACTAATAAAGGCGAGCTAAATGAAGTTGTTTCGTGTTCTATTACCGACTGCATTAGTGATCGCTGCGGGGGCGACTTGTTATACGTCTTGGGTCGCCTACACCCAATCTCTTTGGACTCGCGATGCTAAAGTTCACGTTGAAATTGCAGAAGTAGCGCCAAAAGTTTCGGGAGAGATAGTTACCGTAGCTGTACATGACAACCAGTTTGTTAATGCTGGTGATTTACTCTTTGCTATTGATGATGCGGATTACAAAAACAGTGTTTCCCAAGCTAAGTATGCAATGTTGAAGGCGGAGGCCGAGCTAGAGCAATCGAAGAACTCTTACCGTCGTGATTCAAGATTGTTGAGTAAAAAACTAGTCTCTGAAGAGCAAGTGATCTCGGAGAAGCTCGCCGTAGCAGCTAATAAAGCCGCTTTAGAGCAAGCAAAAAGTAGCTTGGCTAAAGCTGAATTAGATTTAAGTCGCACTAAAGTGGTCGCACCGCAAGATGGTTATGTAACGAATCTTAACCAACGCCAAGGGAACTACATCAATAAAGGTGAAACCTTTGTTGCATTAGTCGAGAGTGACACCTATTACATTTTGGCCTATTTCACCGAGACAAAAGTAAAAGGCTTGGTTGAAGGGGCGAAAGCTAACATTCGTCCATTTTCATCCGATAAAACATTTGTCGGCAAAATTGAAGGTATTGGTCGTGCGATTATTGATCAGAGTGCCGATAATTCCGGATTAATATCAAACGTTAACCCAACAGTGCCTTGGGTCCGTCTCGCGCAACGCGTACCGGTGCGTATTAGCATCCCTAAAGAAGCCCTTGAAAGTGAGAGACTGATTGCTGGCACAACGGTTTCAGTGGATATTCAGTGATGTTAGCGACGATTGCTCGACAATGGACAAATCCAGAATCGGTGGCATTTGCTTTGCGGTTTTGCCTGGCTGTATTGATGACATGGGGTTTATCGCTGTTAATGGATTCTTCGGCCACGAGTACTTCTATGGCAACAGCCGCGATTATTCAAATCACTGGCAGTCGCGGAGCGAGTATCAAAAAAGCGGCGGCACGTCTTATCGGGACATTTACTGGCGGTGCATATGTGCTTTTTGTGGCCAGCGCTACGCTTATTGACTCTTGGTTGTTTAACTCATTCATTATATTTGGAGTGGTAACAAGTTTAGGTATCGCATCATATTTTCATGGACGTGTGTCATACATGTTTGCCGTGATGGGTATTACCTTGTCTCTAGTGGGTTTCCCATTGGCAGCGAACCCTGACATGACTAATTTATTTGACCACGTACAGCTTCGTTGTGTTGGTATCTCATTTGGTATTTTAATGGCAATGGTCGCGGCTATGATCATTCCTTATAAAGATGACCAGCATGAGTTGTTTTCTGTCAAAAGTTATACAAAGAACTTCCTAAGCAATCTGTTTGTTACTGATGAAGATAATGCTACCAAACTGACACGTGCGTTTTTGGTATTTGTGAGCAAAAAGTGGCAGTTGGTTGATGATGAGATATATGGAAGCCGAAGTGCTAAGGAAGAAAAACTCAACAGTCGTACTGCTTTTTATGACTCTATCAATATTGGTATCAAAGCCATCGAGTTAAAAAAGCTTGGTGAGGCCATAGCCATTCCTAATGAGGCGTGGGAGGAGTTGTGTAAAGCTAATTTTCGCGTTGATATCAATGAATCATGGATTGAAAGGTGGGGAATTGAAGATATTGATCTGGTCGAGGTGTTTAATGAACAGGTCGCTTTGTTTGCCACACAACTGGATTTATACAAGAGCGAAAACAGTGTATTTGACTACACCAATAAAGATTATGCCAACGATATAGGACGCTTTACCGATGGTTACGTAGTGCTCAACAATATGGTGAGAGCAACCATCACACTGTTCACGCTTTCATTTATGTGGATTGAGCTGCAATGGGATAGTGGTATGTCGGCAATGATCATGGCTGGAATGATCATCTCGGTGTACGCTGCAAATCCAGGTTCAGAGCAGGCACAAAGTCCAAATATATATGCACAATTCTTAGCTGGTGGTTTTGCGTTTATTCTGACCTTTGGGGCCATGCCAATTGGCTCGCCTTGGATAGTTGCAGTAGTCGGCTTTACTGGCGTGTATTTGGCGGCTTATTGGTTTTGGCAGAGCAAGTCACTACTGAAAGTGGTGTGTATGGTTTCGTTGTTTTCATGGACGAGCCTTGTTCCGTTAACCAGTGCCCCAAGTTACGATTTTGAGAACTTTCTTAATTCTATCGTCGGTAATATCACTGCATTGCTGATTTTGTGGGGGGCGTTCTATTTAATCCCTGCACGTACGACAGCCACAGTGATCAAGAAAGAACTGAATCGATTTGTTAATAAATTCAAAGTGACCGATATAGAAAAGAGAAAGTCTTTGAATGTAAGTAACTGGATCCTAGCATCCTACGCTTACTTAATTAGCATTTCAGATTTAGTGAGTATTAATAGACTGTTATATCTAAAAGCGCTACAGAGTGTCATTAACCATGAAGAGCTTGAACCTGAAGAGCGAGAAATTCTTCTTTCCTCAATTGATAAAAAATTCTTCGACCTGGTAAGTAATCAAATATTCTCAAACTTGATGGACTATAAGGCGACAACAGCTGCAAAACACAATTACCGTTGGTTCGTTCTGTGCGATAGATATAATGCTTTGAAAGCTCAAGGTCATTAGTAAAAATATAAATTAACTATCATTTTAATTTCACAGTTAATTTTCTGAGAACTATATATATCAGAGGTTATGATGAAAAATATTCTCATAGGCCTAGTGATATGGACATTATTAGGTACCAATTATGCAATGGCAGAAGATATTAAATCATCGCCATTAAAAGTAGATGCTCAAGCTCCAGTACAGTCATTAGGGCTGGCAACACAACTTCGTAGCGGTTTTACTAATGATAAAACCGAACTGTTTGCAATGTACAATTTCGGCAGCGTTTGGATCGCCAGTGATGATATCCAAATGGATTACTACCAAAATAGAATAACGACGGGAGTGCAATGGTCACCCGCAGATAAGATACAGCTTGAGCTACGCTATCAGTTTGCTTGGGCCCATAACAACCATTTAGATAGTTTGGTCAAGTCATTCCATAATGCTGCTGGACTAAAGCTTGATGGGCGTGACGAAGTAGAGGACGACAGCTTCAACGTAGATAGTGATACTTATGGAGTTCATAACAACGACTTTGAAGGTGATACGCTGGAAAGCGCCTTGTCACTGTATCTTCAGTATTCACTTTATGAAACTGAACATCAGGCGCTAGCAATCGGTGGGTCGCTATATTACAACAATAAAAGTGATTACGAATTCTCATCAGGTGGTTTTGAACAAAATTTACAATTGAACTGGTCATACGCAAAAGGTGGACACTCTATTTATTCGACGTTAGGAGTAGTTCATCATGCCGATAAAAATATCGATGATGATCTGTATTTCAAAGAATTCACTTGGGAAGGTGCAATTGGTTATGGTTATCGATTCCTTTCTAACCATGAAATTATTGCAGAATATCATTTATATCAAGGTGCGTTAAACCAGACGGCTTTTTCAGAAAACGTCAATGAAGCGACCCTAGGTTATCGTTATTATTGGGATAATACCATATTAGAAATATCGGGTACCGAGAACTTGTTTAATATGGATAACTCTACAGATATCGCCTTCACCTTAGGGGTGAGACATTATTTTTAAACTCAGTTAAACAAGGCTTAATTGACGTTTAAAGAACCTTCACTGTTAAGTGAGAACAAAGCATGAGAAATTAATCTCATCGCACAACATGACCACAAGAGAACTTATTATGTTTAAATATCTACTACCTGTTTTAGTCGTTTTTTCATCTGGCGTCTACGCAGAATCACTTCAGCACATGTCTGATGTGAACCATAACAAACAAGAAATGGCGACAGCAATGAAAGGCATCCAAGAAGTTAAGCTTTCTGATGATGTATATATTGTAAGTAATACTCAGAATGGCTTTACCATTACTGACAGTGTGGATGAACTTTCTGCAAAGTATCGTGATACCTACATTACGGCAGATCAAGCGAAAGCCAACAACTTAGAAAAAGTAAAAACATTCACTGTATACAGCGAAGCAAACTTTGAGAACCTAATTAAAAAAGTAGAGAGTCAAGTATCTAAAGATGCTCCTGATTTCTTTTCTGTAGACCTATATCAGAACAGCATCGGTGACATTGAAATCACAGATTACGTTGCTCGCGTTGTCGAATATAAATAATTTTTAGAAGAGGTTAGCCATGTCAATGCAACATACAAAATCAGCGACACATGAAAAAATGATGCGCGAGTACGGAAACGAAGTCGAGCACAAACACAACAAAGATCATTTAGCTTTCCAAGACAAAGAAAGCAATGAGCATCGTCATCTTCATGGTGGCCACAATGTGCATAAACCCACGCACCACCATCATAAAACGGCGCACCATAACACTCATAAGCGTAACCACACTGAAGCTTCTGAGGAATAACAAAAAAACCGCTCGATAAGAGCGGTTTTTTTAAGTGATAAAATACTAAGGAGATTGGCGAATCAATGGGATTTCATTAACCCAAACTTTTTCGCTGGTCGCTTTTTCGTAACCATAGTCGTATAAAGATTTAAGAAATTCAGGGTCGAAAAACTTACCGTCCTGAGACTTTTGAGTGTAATCCTCATCGACAAAAGTTAAGAACAACTTTGCGCCTATTTTTTTTGAGATGTACATTTCCTTAAACACATCACCTCTAGTTTGGGCGAGTATTAAATTATCTACACTGCGAGCTGCCAGACTGACAGTATCGTCCTCGATGAACTTGAACTCAGTTCTTAATCGTCCGTTACGGATGATGTAAATATGCGGAGGTTTTGCATATCCGAGTGCCTTGGTCACCTTGGTGAAATCAAAGCCCACTGGGTCGAAGAATAGTTGACTGGATAAGCCACCATCCACATGCATTTCTTCTAAAGACTGACCGTTGTACTTAACAGGAATGAACTGTGGGGGAAAGACTCCAGGTATGGATGAACTAGCTGCAAGAACCTGATGAATAATGTCTTTTTTATTGGGTGATCACTGGTAGCGATACGTCCTATGTTCCAGATCATCTGTCTGCCAGAGTCAAAGTGAGTAGTACCAATCAACATACGTTTGCCCGATTGGTGCGCTTTTGCAATTTCCTCTATAAATTCATCATCAAAGGTTTTCTGAACCATTTTGTAGAAGTTGTCTCCCTCAGAGAATGCGTCTCCAAACAGAATCTTAAAAATACTGGTTCCACCTAACATCATGTCATCGTTCAGGCCTAACATGACCGTTTTGAGTTCGTCGTACTTGTCGCCGCCAACGAAAACAAATGGAGCAATTAAGGCGCCAGCACTAACTCCCGTAATCAGAGAAAACTCAGGCAGTTCCCCTTTATCCTTCAAGCCATTAATCACGCCAGCACCATAGGCACCTCTAGGACCACCACCGGAAAGTACGAGAACATTGAAACGATCACCAATCACTTTTGGCGCATCTGGTGCGTTCTTCAAAAGGTCGAGGTTACCCTTATCGTCATAATTCTCCTTTAGTACTTTAAGGTTTTTCGGTATTTGGTCTCCCCAAATGCGATATGGTTCATTAATAGGGCTGACGGCTTCATCTCTGGGGCCGATTTTCGCCTGTAAATAGTTTGATTCATTAACACGAATGGTACTGTCGTGGGGACTGCTGCTACACCCGACGACAAGCGCTGTTAACACCAATATAATTGGTAGACGCATTGGCAACTCCGTTTGCTTATTACTATTCTAATTTGTTAGGGGACATTCTTTAGATTAGTACCAATATTCAGTTAGTTACAAAAAATATTAGCTTGCTATTCACTGAATAGTGGTGATGACGATTTAGACAATCATATTGGGGTAGCCATGCGATCAATCAATGAATCTAACAACTTCATTTTTTTCACACTTTCTCTCATTCTTATTCTGATTATAGGTGCTCTTTCGCGTGAGCTCCCCGGCGATGATCTTGACTTTTTGTTGAAGCCTGTAGTGTTAAACAGTTTTGTTATTTTTTGATTAGTATGAAGTTTTCAAAAGGTTGGTATATATATTTGGTTAGTGTCAGTATCATGATGCTTATTGCGATCCTTACTCACACCTTCTTTGATAGCGGACACGCAAATGTTGCGATGTTAGTACTGATGTTGGCGTTTTTCTATGGTGTGTTTCAGTCGACTGCTCATCAGATTTTGCTTTCTTCCGAGATTGACAACAATAAGTTAGTAGGTTCCATTGCCTTGTTCTTAGTGATGGGGCTTGGTTGGGCTGCGATTTATTTGTTGCTGATTAATTTTAACCCAACAGCAATCAATGGGATTGAGCACTCAGATAAATGGGGAAGTAACTTCTCAGTAGTGACTTACTTTAGCTTTGTCACATTAACCACACTGGGTTATGGCGACTATAGCCCTAACAGTCCACTTGCAGAGGTCGCGGTATACTTACAGGCGATTACGGGTGTGTTCTATATGGCTGTAGTGGTGTCTAGTTTAGTGAGCGCAAAGAAGGGGCATTAATTTATCAGAATGAAGGCCAACCCTCTCGTGGCGTTGGCCTTTTAGTTCTTAGTGATGAGCGTGTTTCTTCATGCCTGACGTGACTTTTTTCACTGGCACGGTTAATACTTGAACTTCACCATTAGCAAAGGTCAGCTCAACATTAATGGTCTCACCTTCCTTCATTGGTTTCTCAACGTCTAGCAGCATTATATGCAAGCTGCCTGGCTTAAGGATGGTCTGACCGTTTGCAGGTACAGTAATACTCTTCACTTGACGCATCTTCATGACGTCGCCGTCCATAATAACATCGTGCAGTTCCACGACAGATGAAGCTTGTGACGCCGCTTCTACAATAACGCGATCTTTATCGCTAGTATTCTCGATGGTAGCAAACACGGCGCTGGTGGTGGCGTTGGGTGGCGTTGCACGTGCATATGCGTCGTTGACGTCAATAGCTGCGTGAGCCATAGATAGCGGTGCTAGAGCAAGTAGAGGAAGTATCAATTTGTTGAGCTTCATGGTTTAGTCCATTGTTGTCGTTAGTTTATCCCTGAGCATTGATGCGTTTGATGGCTTCAACGATAGGAGCAGGAGTTAAAGTATGCGGTACTTTTTCAATAAGCGTACCGTCTGGGCTTAGGAAATAGAAATATGAGCTATGGTCGAGGGTATAGCCTAGTTTGGAATCTTCCAGCTCTGTTTTGCGAAAGATGACCCCATATTTGTGAGCGAGTGGTTTAGTGACCTCTAAAGGTGCTGACAACCCCTCAATCATAGGATGGAAATACTGCGCATATTCAGCAGAGGCTTCTGCCGCATCCCGCTCCGGGTCAAGGGAAACAAACATGGGTCTGAGTGTTTGTTTGGTTTCATCGTCGATTTGATTTAACGCTCCAGCGAGCATGGCGAGCGAGGTAGGGCATACATCGGGACAACGAGTAAAGCCAAAGTACACAATGCGAGTTCTAGGATCAGCTTGATCAAAGATGGCGACAGGTTTGCCACCTTCTCCAAAAAGTACGGACTCAGACACTTGCGCCAACTGATCCAATTCAGCTTGATGCAGTAATGACTCATTATGCTTGTCCACTAGTAATTTAGCACCAAAACCTAAAGCAAATGCCCCAACTAGTGCGCCAATCCAGAGTTTTTTCATCGTGCCGTCATCCTTACCGCTGCCTTAATATCGCTATCACCGTTGGAGACGGTGCCGTACCATGTCATTGAATCTTCAGCACAGACGGGCAAGATGATTTCGCCTTGGTACACATCAGGCTTGATCATTTCTAGCTGAAACTTTACCACTCCCATGTTCATCTCTTTTCCCTGCAATGAGATGTTCAAATTAGGTGCGTCAGACTCTGGCCAAAATACTTCGACCGTAATAGGTGTTAGAGGTGTGACGCGTGGTGAGTCTACCTTCATTTTGACTCCCTGCTGTTCGCACACTTGCTGTGAAAGCATGCAGTAATCGGTGAGATCAACATCAGCAGAAGGTTCGTGTTTTAGCAGGTTAGGAATAAAAAAACCTGCGCCTAAAGCGAGAGCGACAAATAGGACTTTTACTTTATTGTTCAAATTGTTAATGCCCCAAATCTTAATGTAATCGCATCCTAACATATTTTAGAATCTCGGCTGTGCGATGCAGCAAACTTTTACTAGAGGTTACCGAACGGCAGGACTACTCGTTGTAGAGAGTACTAAACTGATTGTAACGCTCTCGATTCAATCCCTTGTCGCTGTATCCTGTTCGCGATTGAGAACGGTAATGTAAAAGACCACTATTCGTGTCGAAATACAGTTCGACGTCGTCGTTGTACTTCATCGTCGGTGTGGTGAAAACAACATGCAGGTAGTTGCCGTCGTCTTCTTCGATCTTATTACCACCCATAGTGCTGAACACAGAGACTACTTTTTGTTTGGCTGAGTCTAGGTCTTTGAAGCTCAGTGCATCCACTGATTTTTCTGGGTCATCAGTTTGTGATGAGACTGCATTAGGTGTGGAAGGCATAGGGGCGAATTTGCCATTGTGTATACCGAGGTAAGAGGGCGCATTACTGTTTTTGTAAAACATGTATCCAACGAGTACAACGAGTAGCGTGATAATGATTTTAGCGATCATGAATGTTCCTTATATTTGACTCAATCTTAGCAAAGCTTTGCCTTAGTATAATCCACTAATAGATATTACGTTGGATGTAGCTTTTACGGTTAATCCTTTGAAATAACGTGAAGTTCGGTATACCCAGTTGTTTTGTCTATCTCACGTTCGAACATCAGTTCTGGATAACAATGCACAATGAGCTCCGCTGTCGTATCAACGATGCTCTCCTCTAAGAGGTGTCCTCCCAATACATTGCCTTTGCTGTCAGCGACAGAAATGTGCACATGTTGATGCTCAGGCGTCAGAGTTCCCATCACAGAGACAATTTCAAATGGCTCAGAGCGTTTAAGAGTGTGCTCTGCTCCTGCTAAACGCATAGATATTTGTGACAGGCAACCGACGCATGAGGCAATGGAACCTTCTTGGATCTGGTGTTCAGCAACCAGCTTATGCAATGCTTGTTTCAAATCAGTTCCGCGAGTGAGGCGC
The DNA here is from genome assembly GCF_021568915.1 of Vibrio sp. McD22-P3. Taxonomy (NCBI): domain Bacteria; kingdom Pseudomonadati; phylum Pseudomonadota; class Gammaproteobacteria; order Vibrionales; family Vibrionaceae; genus Vibrio; species Vibrio sp. McD22-P3. The sequence continues at coordinate 231,419 of NZ_JAKGTN010000007.1, read as the reverse complement.
ACAGCAATTGGCGATATCGTCATTGTTCAATCCACGATTGGTAACATCTTAATGTTACAGGTATTGATTGCCATAGTTAACGTTATGTTCACAAAAATAAGAGATATTAGAGTAAAACCTCCAAATTAGGTCTATGTTTATAGGTCAATCAGTAATATGAGTAACCCTATGTACCCTTTTTTCCGGTTGGCAAAAACCATTATTCAATCAAAAAAGCAGCCAACACTTTCCTACACACAACAAGATGAAATCCAATTTCGCTGCCATCCATGGGATATCGATCTGTTTCTTGAGCTCAACAATGGCCGCATACTAACCTTATATGATCTCGGACGTACGGCGTTATCTGTAAAATGTGGCTTGATGTCGACGTTAAAGAAAAAACGTTGGGGACTAGTCGTTGCAGGCAGCTCAGTCCGTTATCGAAAGCGAGTCCACATGTTTGATAAAATCACCATGAAAACCCAATGCGTCGCAACAGATGACAAGTGGTTTTACCTCGAACAGTCTATGTGGGTGAAAGGCGAGCCTTGCTCATCGGTTTTGATTCGAGCGGGTGTCACATCAAAACAAGGCATCGTTGCGCCGCTTGATGTAGTGGATGCCGCAGGCGTAAGTCCTGCAGACAACGAAACGCCACAATGGGTACAGGAATGGGTCGACTCTGAGCAGCATCGACCTTGGCCGCCATCTAATCTGGCCTAATTTATTGAATAGCAAAAAAAGACCAGCATTTGACGCTGGTCTTTTTCATTAACTGGCATCGGGTTGCCTTTCTGGCTCTGCGGCAACAAAAGCTGGATGTTCACAAAGTTTCGAACAAATTGATGTAATGATTGGAAACGGGCTCATGTCTACGCCAAACCGCTCTGCGTTGTAGAGCTGAGGGACCAGACAAACATCTACTAAGCTGATGCTATCACCGACACAATACTCTCCATGCACATCGATGAGCTTTTTCTCTAGTGCATGAAAACCAAGTTCAATCCAATATTGCATCCATTCGGTTTTACCCGCCTCACTCAAATCAAAGTCTCGACTGAGCTTTTGGATAACGCGTAGATTATTGATGGGATGTAAATCGATAGCGATGTCTTGAGCCAATGCAGTAACGAGATAACGTTCGCGGCCTGAAACGGGCGTTAACCGCGGCCGAGGAAAACGTTCGTCTAGGTAATCTATAATGGTGAGAGACTGATTCAGTACCAGTTTTTCACCATCAAAATCATTATCGACCAGCGTCGGTACTAACTCGTTGGCATTGAGCTCTGCATACATGGCGTGATGTTGCTCTCCGCCATCTTTAAGCAGATGAATAGGCATGGATAGGTAAGGTAACTGCTTCAGGTTTAAAGCAATTCGTACCCGATAAGAGGCAGACGAGCGCCAATACTCATACAGTACAAATTGAGTCATGGTTAATCCTTGTATGCTTCCACCACCTGTTCAATGGAACCGAAGATGGAGTGGCCGTTTTTATCGAGCATTTCCAACTTAATCGTGTCACCAAAATGCATAAACGATGTGCTTGGTTTACCATCTCTGATGGTCTCTATCATGCGCCGCTCTGCAATGCATGAATAGCCGACGCCACCTTCTTCGATAGAGGTGCCATATTCTGTCCCTTGCTTGTTAGAGACGGTGCCAGAGCCAACGATAGTGCCAGCTGACAAAGGACGAGTTTTAGCAGCATGAGCAACCAATTGGGCAAAGTCGAATGTCATGTCGGTCCCAGCGTTAGGGTGACCGAAAGGTTCACGGTTGTAGACAGAAACAAGCGGTAAATGCACTTTGTTATCTTGCCACGCATCTGCTAATTCATCAGGCGTGACTGCAACGGGAGAGAACGCCGAGGATGGTTTCGATTGAAAGAAACCAAACCCTTTAGCGAGTTCTTGTGGGATAAGGCCGCGAAGCGAAACATCATTGACCAGCATCAGCAACTGAATCGCGTCAGAGGCTTGTGCGGTCGAGCAACCCATAGGGACATCGCCGGTCACAACTGCAACTTCGCCTTCAAAGTCTATGCCCCATTGTTCGCTTTCCATTACGATGGGACCTCTTGGGGCGAGAAAAGTGTCTGAACCACCTTGGTACATCAACGGATCAGTCCAAAAGCTGTCTGGTATTTCTGCTCCGCGGGCTTTACGAACCAGTTCGACATGATTGACATAGGCTGACCCATCCGCCCATTGATAGGCCCTTGGCAATGGTGATTCGCACTGGTTTTGGTCGAATGGCATAGCTTGGAGCAAGATCCCTTGATTGAGTCCTAGGTACACCTCTTCTAATAAAGGCTTAGTTTGCTCCCAGTTGTCGAGTGCGGATTGCAGTGTGTGTGCGATGTCAGGCACTGCAATACATTGTGATAAGTCACGGCTCACGACGACGAGTTGGCCGTCGCGAGAGGCATCTTTTAATGTGGCTAACTTCATATTATTTTCCTGTTTTCCAGCTATAGACGTACTGGTTATTCTCAACGTTTGCCGCTTCTGGGCTATGATGCAGCGCGTTGCGGGTATCGATCATCACTGCCACTTCATCAGTAAAGGTTTTCTTGGCTTCTCTTCCGGCTTGGAAGGCTTTCGGGTGTGGTCCGTGAGTAAAGCCTGCTGGGTGGAACGTCATCATCCCCGCTTCAATATTGTCACGGCTAAAGAAATCGCCCGCGTGATAGAACAGCACTTCATCGTAATCATCGTTGTTGTGATAAAACGGTACTTTCAGGGCTCCGGGGTCGCTTTCAATCGGTCGAGGGACAAAAGTACAGACCACAAAGCCGTTTCCTACAAAGGTGGTGTGTGCTGAAGGAGGAAGGTGATAACGGTGCGACATCAAAGGTCTAATATCACGCCAGTTGAGTTTTAGCACTGACAAATCACCGTGCCAGCCTATCGCATCCAGAGGGTTGAAGGGATAGGTGATGACATTCACTTTGCCACCACGTTTCAGCTGTACTTGAGTCTGATTTTCACTGTATTGAGCTTTGAACTTGTCGTTAATGGCTGGTGGCTCAAGAACCGCAGGATCGAACACCGCGTGTTGACCGACGATACCCTTGTCAGGTAACGCATAAGCCGACCCTGTGTTTTCGATCATCAATAAGAACATTGGACTATGCGGTTCTAGGCGCCAATTAGTGGAGCGGGGAATCAGGACGTAATCTCCGTCAGAGACCTCTAGATGACCATAATCGCAATATAGGTCAGCGCTGCCTTGATGAATGAACAACAGCTCATCCCCATCAGCATTGCGAACGAGGTGGGACATGGCGTCTTGCAGCCGCCAGACTCGAATTTTACATTCGTTATTTTCCAGTACGGTGGGTATCGACCATGGTGATGTTTGCTGCGCACTCTCTATATTGTTGAGGTTAAAAGCACGCGGTTTGAGCTCGCCTTCCCATTCTGTCCAGCCAGTAGGAGCATGTTGGTGATGGAAGTGGGTTGCGGGACCAAAGAACCCCTCGCGACCCGCCTCTCGCTCGTAGATGGCTTCTTCAGGAAAATCGGCGTGCGCCTGTTTGGAGTAAGTTCCCTCTCGATGAGGGAACGTTGGCCACTTACGCATCATTAAGTACCCCGCGACGAATTTGGTCTTCTTCAATGGACTCAAACAGCGCTTTAAAGTTACCCTCGCCAAACCCTTCATTGCCTTTGCGCTGAATGATTTCAAAGAACACTGGACCAATAACGGTTTGCGTAAAGATCTGCAACAAGATACCATCTTTCATTGGAGCGCCATCGATGAGGATTCTCAAGTCTTGGAGGCGGTCAACATCTTCGCCGTGGCCTACCACACGGTCGTTAACCTTCTCGTAATAGGTATCGGGGGTTGGCATAAAGTCCATCCCACGATCGCGAAGCGTTTGCACTGTTTGGTAGATATCATCGGTTGTCAGAGCGATGTGCTGAATCCCTTCACCGTTGTACTCACGAATGAACTCTTCAATTTGTGATTTATCGTCAGAGGACTCGTTAATTGGAATTCGGATTTTCCCGCAAGGCGCGGTCATAGCTCGGCTGACAAGACCCGTCAGTTTGCCTTCAATGTCGAAATAACGAATTTCTCTGAAGTTACCAATACGCTCGTAAAATCCTGACCACACATCCATGTGTCCTTGCTTAACATTATGGGTCAGGTGGTCAAGTTCGTATAAACCCACGTCTTGTTCTGCCAATCGCTTGTCGGCATCGGGATAGAATTTGAAATCAACATCGTAAATACTGCTGCTGCCATAACGATCGACAAAATATAGTAAGCTTTCGCCGATTCCATAGATGGCGGGAATACTGAGTTCCATTGGACCAATTTCGGTCACGTATTGTTGACCACCATTTTCCAAAGCGTGAGCCATGGCTTTACCTGCATCTTCTACACGAAAGGCCATTCCACACACAGAAGGGCCATGCACTCTAGCGAATGCCTCTGCTTGGCTGTGAGGCTGTGCATTGACGATAAAGTTAACGTCACCTTGGCGGTATAGCCAGGCTTCCTTGGAACGATGCTTAGCAATTTCTGCAAACCCCAAGGAGTCAAATAGACGTTTGAGATCGTTGATGCCGTTGTCGTCTGCTGCGGTATATTCCACAAACTCAAATCCGTCGGTGCCGAGAGGGTTAAAATTGATGCTCATGTAGGTTTCCTTTTGATAGTCATTGCGCTCCTTTTATGATGAGGAGCTTTCTATTGGTAAAGCGTGGTTCCTCTATAAAATTTGGCTAATTAGCGAAGAAAAAGAAACTGAGTCAAGGATTTAGCAAAGAAGGGCTGTGATAGTCAGTTTTGTAACATTTTTGCTACATGGTGGATTTTATGGGCATAACAAACACTAAGCGCAAAAATAACTAATTGAAAACTAAGAGAGGATTCTGCTGCCTGTGAGAGGGTTCACAATGTGCTACAGGGTGTAAATTTTGGCTAAAAGCAGTACAGCGAGCTTTACGAAGAGTGGTTGTTAGCATCTATATAAAAATAACGGAGCTAAATTGCTCCGTTTGAAGTGTGGTGATTATCGATTAAGCCAGTTTAAGTGTTTCACTGCTCAAACGATTCATATAGCTGTTTACAGCGAAGGCTAATCCAGCAACCGCAATAGCCCATAACCAGATTGGCAATACGCCGGTAGATAGTGCATAACCAATACAAGTTGCCACAAATACGCCAATGAAACCTGGGATCAAGAAGCTATGATTCAGGATGTATTTGCCGATTTTCGTTGTTCCAGAGCGGTCAAACGTGATGGCTGCCAAGTCTGACGGATAGAATGGGAAGAAGTAGTAAGCGTAACAAGCCGGTAGTACACCGATTAGTACTTCTGCAGGAATACCTAAAGCAAAACCAAGCGGTAACATGATGGTTAGAACGGCAGCTTGACTCTTAAGGAATACCGAAGAGGCGTACATGGCGATAGCAAATGTCCAAGGATGAGTTTGAACGACATCTTCAACCAGGCTAATAATGTACGGTTTGTTGTGAGCAATGATGGTGTCACTCATCCAAGCAATACCAAAGATGATAATGACGGCGCTCATACCAGCAATAAACACATTGGTATTGACGATTTTTTTAGGGTCAACATTTGTGGTTAGCAAGATAATGGCACCGACCGACAGCATCAAAAATTGCAGTGCTGTGGATGTACTCACGCCATCAGGCAGTAGTCCTAAATCTTTGCCAAACATGGCAACGCAGATAACCGTTAGAATACCGAGCAAGAAGACTGTCAGTCCTCGTTTTGCTTTTTGATCTTCTTGTTGTCCAGCAGTACCTGTACTTGCTTCACTAGTATCAATTAATTGCGCTTTAAACTGTGGATCTTTACAACGTTCTAAAAACTCTGGATCATCGTTAAGATCTTTACCACGCTTAAGGCTCCACGTCGCCGCGATGAGAACGCCAGTAAGAGTCGCCGGAATAGTGACGAGCAATACCTGACCTAAAGTAATGTCCAAGTTGTTAGTGGCCGCTGTTGCCATAACTACAGCCGCCGCTGCAGCAATTGGGCTTGCAGTAATACCCATTTGCGACGCAATGGTAGAGATGGCCATTGGACGCTCGGGGCGAATTCCACGCTTGATGCTGACATCATAGATAACAGGAAGCAGTGGGTAAACAGAGTGACCAGTTCCGACTAGAACTGTTAGAGAGTAAGTACATAGAGGGCCGAGAAAAACCACCTTTGAAGGGTGCTTTCTCAACAAGATTTCAGCGTACTTTACTAGCAGTTTGAGGCCGCCTGTGGCTTCCAATGTAGCGGAAGCAGCAACGACAGCAAGGATGATAAGCATAACACCGATGGGAGGTTGTCCCGGTGCGATACCAAAGAAGAAGCTTAAAATGGAGACGCCCAGTCCGCCTAGCAAACCAAAAGCGATACCACCGTACCGAATACCTACAAATATTACTGCCAAAAGTAGCAGCATATGAACATAAAACATAACAACTCCTTTTTTATAACGACAGAGTTATAATGCGCATCAATGGCAAACCAAATACTGATCTGGGTAGGAAAAAGTTTGCATAATCTGATGAGAGTGTAAATTTCAAAAGTGGGTCACATTGTTGCAGGTTTGTTATCATATGTTATTGAAATAAAAGTGTAAATAAAAACGGAGCTCGAATGAGCTCCGTTTTTCACAGGGGGGAGGGTTAGGCAACGATATCTTGTTCGTTGTCCTCATCCGCACCTATAAAACCACCAGTTTGGTGAGCCCATAGCTGCGCGTAAATACCACCGTGGTTAATAAGCTCTTGGTGAGAACCTTCCTCAATGACTTCACCTTTATCCAGAACAATCAAGCGATCCATTGCGGCAATAGTAGAGAGTCGGTGCGCAATCGCGATAACCGTTTTCCCTTCCATTAACTCGTTGAGACTTTCCTGAATGGCCGCTTCTACTTCGGAATCAAGTGCTGAGGTGGCTTCGTCCAAAATAAGAATCGGTGCGTTTTTCAACAGTACACGCGAGATAGCGATACGCTGCCTTTGACCGCCAGACAATTTTACACCACGTTCACCTACTTGAGCATCGTAGCCTGCGTTACCAAATGGGTCGGTTAGGGTATCGATGAACTCATGTGCATGAGCTTGGCGAGTTGCAGCCAAAAGTTCTTCTTCGCTTGCATCAGGCTTACCATATAAGATGTTGTCACGAATCGAGCGGTGAAGCAGCGATGTATCTTGCGTCACCATTCCGATCTTGCTGCGCAGTGAATCTTGGGTAACTTTATCAATGGGTTGTCCATCAATACGAATACTGCCACCTTCAACATCGTGAAAACGCAGTAGCAAGTTCACTAAGGTGGATTTACCTGCGCCGGAGCGACCGACTAAGCCGACTTTCTCACCTGGTTTAATATTGAGGTTTAAATTGCTGATGACACCTTTGTTCTCACCATAGTGGAAGCTGACGTCATCGAACTCAATACCGCCTTGATCGACCTTAATTGGTTTAGCATTTGGTTCGTCTTGGATAGCGATAGGTTTTGATAGGGTTTTAATACCATCAACAACCGTACCCATGTTTTCAAACAGTGCACCCACTTCCCACATGATCCACATCGACATCCCGTTAATACGTAGTGCTAAACTGATTGCGATAGCAATTGAGCCGACGGTAATCGCACTGCCCATCCACAGGTAGATAGAAATTGCTGCGATTGAGAACAGTAGAATGTAGTTGGCCAGTTGAACGGCAACGTCAAAGCCAGTAACCAAACGCATTTGACGATGAACGGTATCTAAAAAGCCTTCCATGCCTTCTTCCGCATACTCAGTTTCACGACGGCTGTGCGAAAACAGTTTAACGGTAGAGATATTGGTGTAACTATCAACGATACGACCTGTCATTAAAGAGCGTGCATCGGCTTGCTCAGACGCCACTTTTTTGAGCTTTGGTACAAAGTATATTTGGATACCAATATATGCAAAAAGCCAAAAAAGCATAGGTAACATTAGACGTAAATCAGCTTGTGCCAAAATTACCAACATGGAAGTAAAGTAAACGGAAACATAGATAAACACGTCCGCCGTCTTCATGACGGTTTCACGTACAGCAAGAGCCGTTTGCATCACCTTAGTAGCGACACGTCCAGCAAAGTCATCTTGATAAAACGATAAGCTTTGCTTGAGTAAGTAACGGTGCGCTTGCCATCGGATAGACATTGGGTAGTTGCCGAGCAAGGTTTGGTGCGTAATTAATGAATACACCAAGATTAACGCAGGCATTACAAACAATATCACCAGACCCACCCACATAAGTGTTGCGCCGTTTTCATCCATAAAGGTTTCAGGATTACTCGAAGTCAGCCAGTCAACAAGCTCACCCATAAATCCAAAAAGGGCAACCTCGATAATAGCCACTGTCGTGCTGAGCAGCGCCATAAGCAGTAATGGTTTTTCAAAGCCACGTGTGTAGTGTCGACAAAAGGCAAAAATGCCCTCAGGCGGCTGATCGGGTTCTTGCTTTGGAAAAGCTTCTGTGAAATTTTCAAAGCGCTTAAACATGATTCACCTAAATCGTTAGAAAGCCCGTGTTTCAACGTTCATTCAGGGCTTTCGAGAAGAGACAGAAAATCCTCCAATCCGAGGATAAGAGTAATAGTAAGAGCGAATTTATAATGTAATTTTACATGGCGAAAGATCCATTTCGCGGGTTAGAACAAGAGAAAGAAGTCTGAAAATTCAGATATGAAACAGTGTATAACCTTTAACCAAACTGCTCAACAATTGTAGCAACTTAACAGCAGAATATTGGCTGTGACTCTCATCTTACCGTTAACTTACTCCGTTGATGAAAGTAGGTTTACGGCAAAGGTGGCAGTGATTATTACTGTATTTTTAAAGATAAACAGTAATTAACAGTACTGAAAAAACGAAAAAGTCATGTATTCAGTAAATTAATATTTAACACATTATTTACAATTTAAAGATTGTTGCACGCAAAAGTAGTTAAGTGGATCCTCTATGAATCATGGAATGACAGTTAGTATCGAAACAACTGAGCCGACGCATCTTGGTCAATCAATTCAAAATGCCAATTGTGTGGTGATGGTACCGCCGAAGGAGTTTGGTTTTAATGCACAGACAGCTGCCGATAATGAATTTCAACACCAAGTTTCTCTTGATGCCGGTTCTGTGAAGCAAAATGCAATGTCTGAGTTTAAAGCGATGGTCTCTGGCTTGCGCCGCGCTGGCGTTCAAGTGGTTGAGTTTGACTATCCTATGGATGCCAGTGAAACACCTGATGCAGTCTTTCCGAACAACTGGTTTAGCACCACCCATGAAGGTGCCTTCTATACCTTCCCCATGGCTTGTAAGAATCGGCAACAAGAAGTGAGGCCACAGGCGCTGATTGATAGTCTTGGAGCTGCGGGAAGAAAAGTAGTCGCTGTGGACTCCTTGACCAATTACATCGAGCAAGGTGCTTTTTTGGAGAGCACGGGTGTGATGGTAAAAGATCATGTTAACAAAACGATTTATGCGGCACTCTCTCAACGATGTGAGCGTGAAGCTCTCGAAGACTACGCCAAGCGCATTGGTTATCATCGCGTCGTATCATTTCAAACGGCGCTGCCATCTGGGCAACCGATCTACCACACCAATGTGATGATGGCAGTTGGTGAGCACTTTGCGGTGATTTGCTCAGAAGTGATCCCTGAATACGAACGTCGATTTGTAGTGAAGTCTTTGGCAAACACAAAGCAGGTGATTGATATTACACTTGAGCAAGTTAATCAGTTTTGCGGCAATATTTTGCAACTTGAAACGGTTAATGGTGACAAGGTGATCGCGATGTCTAAATCCGCATTCGATGCGTTCAATCCTGCACAAAAACAGCAATTGTCTACCCACGGAAAACTGCTTCCTTTTGATGTTTCTACCATTGAGAACATTGGTGGAGGTAGCGTGAGATGTATGTTGGGAGAAGTGTTTCTACCAACACGAGTGAAGTCTCTGTAAGCAATTTTCTTGCTATTTATTATCATAACAGCCGCGCCCTTAAAAAGGTTGCGGCTGTTGTCTATTCATAGTTTATGAATGTGCTTATTAGCGAGAATGACGTCCACGAGATGAGCGGTTTTTGAAAGCAGAGGCAGCTTTAGCTTGAGACTTCAAAATAGAATCAACCGTCAGTGCCATTGGTTCTTTAGGTTCTAATCCATGAGGAAAAGTGCGCGCACGTGGCGGTAAATCGTACTCTTCAGCAGAGGCACGAGGCATACGCTTAAAACGATACAGATAGAAGTTCTCTAACTTTTCTCGTGCCCACTCGGTCTTCTTGAGATATTTCACACTGCTAGCAATCGACGGGTTAGTATGAAAGCAGTTAAAGCGCATCGCTGTGTCAAGAATGTCCCACCCATAAAAGTCCACTAGCTCTTGCAACATTGTTTCTAATTTAAGGCCATGTAATGGGTTATTTTGTTGGAGTTCGATTCTTTCTTCATCTGTCATCATGAAAAGTCCTTACATCAGTCGGTGATTAGTAAGACGATGCTTATGAGCATACATTACTCAAGGGAAATAAAGCGCGAAGTCTAACAAAGTAGCTTTAATTGACCTAAATAAAATATCTCTTTAATTTCCGGTTAAATTTGCAACATTTTTATAAAGTATCCGCTTTCTTTATAGAACGGCGATTTAGATTTTTAATTCGGTCAAGCTTTGTTTAAGGTTCGTATCCTGCTACTCCTCTATTCTGAATTACATATCACTCTATCTAGTAAATCCATTTAGATTTAATGGCTACTAAGTCAATTTTCTGTAATTTATTGTTTCTTGTTAGTGAACTAATTTGGGTTATTAAACTGCTTTTTTCTAAACATGACCTTGATCGAAATATCATATCTAACATCTGATATATTAGTTTGCGAAATGTTAATGAGTTTAATATAGAGTGAATGTATGAAAAAAATTGTGATAACAGGTGCGACAGGTCATCTGGGAAACAAGCTATATGAGTACTTATCGCAAAACGATCAACTGGATGTGTGGGGTCTTGATATAAGACCAAGTGATAACCCCCAAATTATTGTTGGTGACATTACCCAATATGATGACGCTTGGGCGGATGTCTTTGCAGATTGTTATGGTGTAGTCCATTTAGCTGCAGACCGAGATAATCAATGTAATTGGGACTCTGCAATTCCTAATAATATCGATGCGACTATCAATGTTTTTCAAGCAGCTGCAAAACATGGCGTGAAACGTTTTGTATTTGCCAGTTCCAATTGGGTTGTAGGTGGCTATCGATTTATCGATGCTCGCCTTACACCTGACATCTTACCTAATCCTGTAAACCCTTATGGTGTAACCAAATTAGTTGGTGAGCGTATGGGGAATTTCTTTAGTGAGCAATATGACATGAGTGTGGTCAGCGCGAGAATTGGCTGGACTCAATGGACTCATGATAACCAGCCTGGTGCGCACATGGAAATGGGGCGTTGGGGGCAACTAATGTGGCTGAGTGACCGAGACTATCTGCATGGAATGGAGCGCTCGCTTTTTGCCGAAGTTGAAGGTCATGTCGTTGTTAACCTGATGTCAAACAACAAAGGCATGAAATGGTGTCTTGAAAGTTCGGCTCAACAGATCGGTTACCAACCTCAGGACAGTGCAACAGCTGAATTACCTATAACGATAAGAATTAAAGAGTGCATTGCTTGGCTAGGACAACGGCTCATTCCATCTCTAGGGAAATGGGTAAACAAACCAAGCTTTTAATTAAAAATAACAAACAAAAGGAATGAAAAAATATGAGTGGGAGTAATCACTACCTGTGGTTTATCTGTTTAGTATCTGCCTTAGGTGGATTCTTCTTTGGGTTTGACTTAATTGTTATCTCAGGGACGATAAGTCTGGTAAAAGCTCAATTCGGATTTTTGCCATGGCAAGAAGGCTTTTTCGTTAGTAGTGCGGTAGTTGGCGCTATTGCAGGGACGGCGGTTGCAGGGAAACTCAGTGACCGTTTTGGTAGGAAAAACAACTTATTTTTGGCCGCGTTAGTGCTATTCATTTCAGCGATGGGCTGTACGTTTGCCTCCGATGCTAACTCGTTAATCTTTTATCGATTAATTGGTGGCTTTGGCGTGGGCGTTGCAACGCTGGTGTCACCTCTCTACATTGCTGAAATCTCTCCAGCCAATGTAAGGGGTAGAATGGTTACTTTGTTCCAGTTCGCTATCACTGTTGGGATAATGATATCACTCTTCTCTAACGCAGCGATTAAGAACTGGTCAGACTCTCTTATCGCAAGCGGAGAGTTAGAAGGTACCTTAGGCTGGTTGTTCGGTTCAGAGCCTTGGCGTGGAATGTTCTTGGCGGAAGGTATCCCGGGCATTTTCTTTGTACTACTTTGTTTATTAATCCCAGAGTCACCTCGTTGGCTGATTAGTAACGGCCAAGAAGATAAAGCAAAACAGATCATTTCACGAGTGGCTGGAAAGCAATGGGCATCAAAGCAGATCAGTGAAATTAAAGAGGTTATCTCGGAAGAAACGGGTAAGTTCTCTGATTTATTTAAGGGCGGTTATAAAACGGCACTCACGATTGCCGTTGCATTATCAATCTTCTCTGAAATGAGTGGGATCACAGTTGTGTTCTTTTATGGGCCTACCATTCTTGAAAAAGCAGGACTTTCACTGGGTGATTCGTTAGGCGGCTTTGCTATCATCGGCATCGTGAATGTGCTCTTTACCGTAGTGGCGCTTTGGCTTATGGATATTTCCGGTCGTAAAAAGCTGCTTCTTACAGGTACTGTTGGCGTGATTTTGGCTCATACAGCGATTGGTATTCTGTTCTTGAATAACTATGACACGGGCTTTGCTCTTGTATTCTTGATGTGTGCATTTGTGGCCTTCTTCGCCTTCTCAATGGGACCTATCAAGTTCGTTATCATGAACGAGATCTTTCCAACTAAAGTGCGTGGCCGAGCTGTCGCCATTGCCACTATCACTATTTGGGTGTGCCAAGCATTCTTGAACCAGTTCTTCCCGATGCTTCGAGAAATCATCCCAGTTGGTGCAATTTTCATTTTCTTTGCTCTAATTTTGGTACCGCAGATCTTTTTTGTACTCAAGGTGATGCCAGAAACCAAAGGAATGTCGCTTGAAGAGATTGAGCAGCACTGGAAAGCGCAGTCGAACGAAGAAGAGCAGAGCGAACTAAGCTCAGCGAAAGCATAAAGACCTTTCACCTAAGCGAAGTTTCTTCGCTTAGGTGATGTTGTAAAAGGAATATTGAATGATTGATGCTCATAAAAGTCCGTCGACACACAAGAAGTATATGTATGTAGCTAGCTATACTTACCCTCATTCTGCACCCGGTTCAGACACGGTTAGTACAGCCAAGGGCATATCAGTGTATGAGATTGACGACAGCGGTAACCATGAACTTATTCAAGTCATGAAATCGGCCAATCCTTCTTATCTAGCATGTAATAGCGATCAGTCCATCCTATATTGTGTCAATGAACTGGGCGTGGATGATAGGAAGATGGAAGGTCGAGTTAGTGCATATCGAATAGACGCTCACACCGGTTTATTAACCTTTTTGAACACGCAATCGACCAATGGTAATTGGCCTTGTCATTGCGAAGTTACGCCTTGTGGCCGCTATTTAGTAAGTGCCAATTATGGAACCGGAAACTTTATTGCTCATCAAATTGAGCAAGACGGTTCAATCGGTTTAATGGCTGATGAAGTCGTTATTACGTTGGACAAAATAGGTGCCGACCCTAATCGTCAATCAGCATCACATCCACATATGATGACGGCCCATCCTTCAGGAAAGTTCTTATTTGGCGTCGATTTAGGGAGTGATAAAATTTACACATGGTCAATACAGCAAGAAGATAGGGTGCTGTCTCCCATCGCTCAAGCTTCAACACAAGTGGCTTCTGGTAGTGGACCTCGCCATATGGTCAATCATCCCAATGGTCAGTTTGCTTTTGTACTCAATGAGTTGTCGTCAACGTTAGATGTCTTCATTGTTAATGAAGCGACTGGGAGTATGGTTTGGAAACAATCAACGTCTTTGCTACCAGCAGACACAGACTTTCAACGACCGATATTTGACCCAACCAATCCAGGCAAAGTTCCCGTAGGAGGTAATACTGGAGGAGCAATTTGTATTAATGACGATGGGAGTTATATCTATGCCACTAACCGCGGAATGAACAGTATCGTGGTATATGCTGTGTGCGGAGAATCTGGCAAGGTGACGGCAATCGACTGGGTTTCGACAGAAGGTTGTATTCCGAGGGGCTTATCAATAGAACCTAATGGAAATTATGTGGTTGTGGGTAACCAAAACTCTGACACGATTGCTCGGTTTAAGATCGACAAACAAAATGGAAAGTTACAGCAAAACCCTCAAATAATACTTTGTCCAGTACCGACAGACTTCGTGTTCATTAATCGATAAAACTAAAAGCATTCAAAAGAAACGGTTTTGAATGCTTTTAACTTGCTTCCTGAAACGCACACTACCTCCGCCTAGAAAGACGAATATAAAGATACAAGGACAATACGACTAATCCACTACCGAGTGATTTGTAGCCACTTAGTGATTCACCGAGTAAGGCTACGCTCATAATCAGTGTCCATATAGGCTCCAAGATCATAATTAGTGCTGCGACTTCAATATTGGCTGAGTGCTGACCTACAGTCTGAGTTAAGTATCTCAATGCAGTTGCGACAAAAGTCGCGATTGCGAACCAAACCCAAGTATTGCCAGAGTAAAGCAGGGAAGGCGCACCATGAATGAGATAAAGTAGCAAACCACTCATTCCTACCACCCACATTTGCAAACAAATAGAAGATAATGGGGATGCGGCGCTACTGGCGCGTTTGTTTAAGACAAAATGAACGGACAAAAGGCAGGAGGAAAGCAAAAAATACCCCTGACTGATATCAATCCTCCAACCATTTGTCAGGGTGAGAAAGACCATGCCTACTATAGCGATAGGCAAGGAAAGCCAGAATGCTCTGTTGGGACGTTGCCGGAACAATACCCAGCGAGTGAGCGGAGCAATAATCATCGCCAAGCTCATGATAAATGCTCCCTCGGAGAGACTTTTGGTGATGCTGACAGCGTAGACCCAAACGTGAATCGATAATGCTAGCAAGATACCGATGGCGCTCAGCTTCAGAGTCAATGTCATCGAGATATGTCTTAGTTCCTTCCAACAAAAAGGAAGCAATAGCCCGCTAGCAATAAGAAAACGCCCCCCGATAAAGGCGCTGCTAGCCATCTCTTGTAAAACATATTTTGACGCGACCCAGCCAACGGCAGCAAAAAGAGTAGCGATAAGTAGATACCATTCTCCCCTGACAGAACGCACCATAGCTTTTCTCCTTATTCAGCCTCTGGGAACATGACAACAATTTTGCCAACCGTCCTCTGCTTTCTCATTTCCATTAGCGCTTGAGCTGCTTGTTCAAGATCGATGGTTTGAATGTGAGGAGGTTTAATCGCGTTTTGATTGAGCAATAGGTTGAATGACTCTCCCGCCTTTAAAATTGAGTTCCGACCTTTGATGCCATTATTGTAGCCAGCGCCCAGACTCAGTTGATGAACTCCTATACCTCTTGCTTTGGCTTGTCGATATTGGTTTAGGTCTGCTGTTCCGACAAGCTCTACCATCTCGCCGTCAAATTCCAGTGCCTCCGCACAATAAAACTCAGATTCGCCACCCACACAATCAAGGGCGATATTAACGCCAGAACCATGAGTTATTGCCATGATTTCTTTAACCACATCTTGTGCTTGGTAATCGATGATATGAGTAGCGCCGAGGCTTCTAACGTAATCAATATTGCGACCAGAGCAGGTCGTGATAATTGTCTCAAGCCCAAAATGCTTGGCAATTTGAATAGCAAAGCTACCCACGCCACCAGAACCGCCGGCAATGAATATTGAGTTACGGTTTTTTATCTTCAGTTTGTCGAACAACGCTCGCCACGCGGTCCAACCTGCACAAGGTGTGGAGGCAGCCATTGCAATAGGAACATTCGGTAGTCGTGTTAATGTACGATGGTCTTGTAAGCAAAACTCGGCTAAGCCACCATGCTGGCTAAACATATTGCCGTGAAATAGCACTTTGTCCCCAGCTTTCCAGTTGTCGACTTGGTCGCCGATAGTGACGATTTCACCAACCACATCGAGGCCTACAACAAAATCGTCCTTCATGTCATTCACCAATGTGTGCCAGTTTATAATTTTGGTATCGACGGGATTTAAGCTGCAAGCAAGAACTTTTACCAAGACTTGATGAGTATTAGGAGTAGGAATAGACAAATCCTGAATCTGAAACTTATCGATGGAAGGCTGATAGGTCAGAGCTTTCATGTTGTGAGTCTCCAAAACAATAAAGGAGCTTTCGATTGGGGTCGAAAGCTCCAGAAAGGTCACTTGGGGTGAGTGACTAAATAAGGTTCGCCTTCTGGGCGACATAAATAGAGCCAATAGCTGACAAGTCATGAACATCTTCACAGCGAGTCACAGAGTTATCAGGGAATTGGTAATTAAGTAGCGTAGAGGTCGCTTCGCAGAGCAATCCTGAGCCACCAATGTACACTGGAGTTTCTGAGTTAAAGTGCAGTTGTGGAGCGGAGCTTAGAGCCTTTATGTCAGAATGCAGTATCACACCGATTAGGAAGCTGGCGAGCTGCTCATGCTGTTTGCCACCGAATTGTTCCTGAAGTCGAATCATAAACAGAGCGTGACCAAGACCATAACGGTCAGCCGATTGATAACCTTCTAATAGAGAGTCGTTGCACAACGTATCAGAAAAACGGTCTTCCAATGAGTTGGTAAGAATGGTGTGGTGCGTCACGATGGCATTTAATTCACCAGCAAGCGTGGTGCAGCACCCTCTAATTGTCTGCTTAGAATCAACCGCAACAAACTTTGAGTGTGAACCAGGGAGAGCAATTATGGCGTCCTGTTCAATGTTGAACAAATCAACAATCGCTAGTGCTTCAACTTCTTCACCTCGCATGATATCCAAACCAACAACAGACTGAAGGTTTTCAGTGTCGAGGTTTTTCACGCCTGGTATAAAGTGGATTGGCAAAGCTGAAACTTCTGGAATCACGACCGATTTGATGTTGTTGGCAAAGCTCTCGAGAGAAACTGGAGCGACAAGATGTGGAACCTCGTATAAACCTAAGTTAGAGGTAATCATCCCAGCAGCTAGTATGGCTTCAATATCCGAATCTTGCAGAGAGTGAGTCTTTTTCAGCTGACTAATAGCATTGGCAATAATACTAATCAATTGCTGATTATTGCCGTCGATACTGGTATTACGAACACCGATATTCGCCTTAACCAGATCAACGCGTTGTTTACCATCAAATAGCGCTACGCGAGTATTGGTAGTGCCAGTATCTATTGTAATGATCAATGGAATATCCCTCTGAAGAGACCCATTTTTCAATGGGCCTCTATCATTGTTTAGATGCGGCCAAACTTAGCTAGAAGCTGCTCTACTGTTGCACCGTTAAGAATCTCTTCACGCACTTTCTTTTCATTTTCAGCAAGCTGTTTAGCTGCTGGATAAACTTCTTCTACAAATTCGTAAGGAACTACGGTTACACCTAGCTCATCTGCAACCACTAGGTCACCAGGTTTAACAATTTGGCCACCAGCAACAACTGGTACGTTGATTTCGATTGGTTCAGTGCGGCCAGTCTCTGCGGAGTGTGCTGCGCGAGGCGATACAGAGCGAGATGCGATTGGGAAACCGAGCACTTTTGACTCATCAGTATCACGAACAGAACCGTCAACAACTGCACCGACAACACCTGCAGCGCGAGCTAGACCAGACATTAAGCCACCCCAGATTGAGGTATTTGGTGTGCCGTTTGCGTCTATAACAACCACATCGCCCGGTTTAGCAATGTCGAAGATTGGAAGACAATCAACGATGTCGCCTGGCTTAAGTTTTACAGTAAGTGCAGTACCAATAAATGGCTTGTTTGATGAACGGAATTTGATCTCGTGATCCATAACACCATCGCGTTTAAACGCATCACTAAAGACCGCACTTACGCTCAAAACATCAGTCATTTCTGCACATTTTGCGATGAGCTCTTCGTTTACTTCTGGACGAGGGTTAATGATTTTTTTTGCGTATTCCATTTTTACTTCCTAATAGATTCAATCGCTTGCTTAAAACGACAAGCATTTTGGTAGATTTTTTCAAATTCGTTGTTTGCAACGAGAGTGTTGTTGACCAAGTTAGAGCCAATACCAAACCCAACTGCGCCAGCTTTAGCGAAGTCAGGGATGTTGTCTGCATCAACACCACCTACAGCAATAAATTTAAGATCCGACAGAGGGGCACTTAATGCAGCTAGATACTCAGGACCTAACAAACCACCTGGAAACAGCTTGATAAAGTCAGCACCAGCTTCATTGGCTTGTACGGCTTCGGTTGGTGTCATCACGCCGGGCAAGGACACCATATCGCATTCGCGGGTTGCCTTAACGACGTCCGCATTAAAGTCCGGGGAAACAATAAATTGTCCACCCATGGCTTTGACAGCTTTGACTTGCTCCACCGTAGTGACGGTGCCTGCCCCGAAGATCAGTTTGTCTTGAAACTCGCTGGCGAGAATATCGAGTGCTGCCAACGTATTTTCGTCACCGTTTTTTCGGTCAAATGTCACTTCGACTAAACGAATTCCGCCGCTGTATAGTGCTTCCATCGTTGGGCGAACATTGTCCGGATCAAGGCCACGAACGATAGCGAACACCTGATGCTCTTCAATGGCGGCAATAGTTGTTTGTCTCATGATTACTGTTCCGAAATTGGAGTTTTGACACGCGCTACTGGATCTAGAGGCTCACCACCTAATAAGACGGCTTTCGCGTTTTCTGCGGCAATGCGACGACATTCTTGGAAAGCTTCTTGTGAAACATAAGCAACATGTGGTGTCACAATACAGTTGTCTAAACCAAAAATTGGGTTGTCATTAGGGTTCCAATTATCGAGTTTCGCAGGCTCTTCTTCTGGATCGTCAAGACCGGCAGACGCTATCCAACCTTCAACAAGTGCTTTGTAAAGTGCTTTGTTATCAACAACTTTCCCGCGAGCACCATTAACAAGTACGGCATTCGACTTCATTTGACGTAGACGATCTTCATTGATTAAGCGGTCGGTTTCTGGTGTATGTGGACACATCACATTAACGACGTCAGACGTACTGATCAGAGTATCAAGATCGACTTTCTCTACGCCAAAGGTGTTCATATAAGAACCTGATACATAAGGATCAAAAGAGATAACTTTGAAACCCAATGCAGTCATCTTTTTAGCGATGTTTTGGGCAATGCGACCAAAGCCAATCAAACCCCATGTAGAAGAGCGAAAACGTTTAGGAACTAAGCCGTCGATATCCCAGTGCCATTGGCCCTCATGGGTGAACTTGTTGTAGGCAGGAATGCGTCTAAACAGTGTCAAGCCTAGTGAAATTGAGTGATCAGCGACTTCATCAATACAGTAGTCTGGGACGTTAGATACTTTGATGCCGTGGTCATAACACGCTTCTACATCCAAAATATCCACGCCAATACCGTAACGGCAAATGATCTTACAGTTGTCTAGCTGCTCAATAGTGGTGCGAGGGATTTTGGCATATTGCTGCAAAATAGCGTCAGCGTCTTTAGCTAACTCACCAAGTCCAATACCGGTTTTACATTTTAGGCCGATAACTTCTGCGCCAATTGGTTCCAAAACACTGCGCTCAATCTCCAGATCTGGATAGTCATAGTCGGATACATAGACTTTGAATTTGGTCTCAGCAGTCATGTCACATCACCTCTTTGTTGTAATATTTGATATCTGAGATCTAACATATCAGTTGAATTTTAAGATCGGAATTCTGATGTTTTCAAACTGTGATCAATCACAAGAAACTCGATATTTGACGGTTTAATTGATGTTTTTGACTGTTTCTGGCGTTGTTTGAGGTCTATGATATCTGACATATCAGTAATCAGGTAACGATGAGACTAGTATGATGAAATGGTTAAATGACAATTTAGAAGCGGCCCTTGGCGGGTTACTTCTCGCGGGAATTGTAATATTGATTACAGTCCAAGTAGTGATGCGGTATGTATTTCAAAATGCATTGTCTTGGTCTGAAGAGCTCACCTTATGGACGTTTATTTGGTTTATTTGGATTGGTATCGCCTATGCTTTTAAAGAAAGAAAGCATGTAAAAGTTACGTTTTTCCAAGACCTACTTCCGGCGAAGGCAAAACGAGTACTAGAAATTTTGATTGATGTTGCCATTGTTGCTTTCTTATTAACAATGGCATACCAGTCTTACAAACTTATTACTCTTCCCTATGTTCTATCGCAAAAGTCAGTGGTACTTAACCTTCCAATTGCCATTATGTATGCATCCGCTCCGGTAGGTTCGCTGCTATCCGTATTTAGAATTATTCAGTTTTACGTTGTAAAACCAACACAAACATCATCGCCAGTAGAGGTATAAAATGTCTGGAATTATACTATTTTGCGCTTTGGGCCTCTTATTAATCCTAGGTATGCCCATTGCAATGAGTTTAGGAATGAGCTCTCTGTTCGTGATGAGCTTTGTTGACGGCACGCCGCCATTAAGTTTGATGGCTCGCTCAATTGTGACAGGGGCTGATTCGTTCCCACTTATTGCTGTACCGCTGTTTGTTTTGGCTGGTGATTTGATGCAAAAAGGTGGTCTGTCTGCACGTATTATCGGTTTTGCATATTCTCTTGTTGGGCATATTCGAGCCTCTCTTTGTTACGTAAACGTGATTGCTTCCATGTTTTTCGCGGCTATTTCTGGTTCAGCGCCAGCAACGGTGGCAGCAATCGGCTCTAATATTATTCCTTCAATGACTCAGCAAGGTTATAAAAAAGATTTCTCATCAGCATTAACGGCATCTGCTGGCATGATTGGGGTTATGATTCCGCCAAGTATTCCATTTATTATTTATGGTGTATCTGCAGAAGTCTCTATTGGTAAGTTATTCCTAGCTGGTATTATTCCAGGCGTTTTATTCGGACTTACCTTTATGGCAATGAGCCGAGTAGTTGTTCGCAATCAGCCTATTATGGATGTGGAACCTACGCCATTTTCATGGGCTGGAGTTGGTGCACAGTTTAAAGAATCAATTTGGGCTTTAATTGTTCCAGGTATTATTCTTGGTGGTATTTATGGTGGTGTATTTACACCAACTGAAGCAGGGGCGGTTGCGGTTGTTTATGCAGTAATTTGTGGTCTATTTATATATAAAGAAATCTCATTCTCCGACTTGCCAAAAATATTCGCTCGTTCGACTCTAACATCAGCAACAATTCTAGTTCTTGTAGTATTTGCAGCAGCATTTGGTCGCTTGGTTACGTTTGAACAAATACCATCTGTGGTTGCTAGTACTCTGGTAGGATTGTCTGATAATCCAGTAGTCTTATTGCTATTAATTAATGGTATGTTGTTGATAATTGGTATGTTTATGGAGACCATTTCGGCGATTATCATACTTACCCCGATTCTATTACCTGTAGTCAAACAGATAGGCGTTGATCCTATTGTATTTGGTGTAATATTAACGGTTAACTTGGCAATTGGTTTCTGTACCCCTCCGTTGGGAGTTAATATATTTGTTGCAAGCCAAGTTTCTAATGTAAGTATAGAGAAAATATCAAGAGCATTAATTCCATTCTTATTGTCGATGTTAGTATTATTATTGGCAGTTACATTTATACCAGAACTGTCACTATTCCTTACAGAATTAATTGGATAGTACTAATACTTTAGAGTAGTAAATAGGAGCCTTAGTTCATACTAAGGCTTTTTTTATTTCTAGTATTAATAAAAAGCGTTATATATTCGTGACCATTCTCACAGCAATAATTAGATTAGTCGGTAATAATTAACATCTAGCATCTGATATGTCAGATGTTAGATGGAATAAAGAATACTTATATTGTTGCTGCACGCTATGTAGCGGCCTTTAACGATGAACCAGAGTCACCCTGCAAACGAGAAACGAGGGCACAATGAAAAAACTAATTATGGCTACCGCGGTATCTATGCTCGCACTATCAACTTCTGTAATGTCAGCAACGACAATCCGAATTGGACATGGTGCTAATGAAAACTATCACTTACATAGAGCTCTAGAAAAATTCAAAGAAGACGTTGAGACGAAATCAGAGGGTAAGTTCGAAGTCCAAATTTTTGCCAACTCTCAAATGGGTCCTGACCGTGAGATGATTGAAGGTGTTCAATCTGGCATGCTTCAAATGGCGGTATCTCCTTCTTCTTTTTATTCATCTTGGGATCCATCCTTTGACGTAGTAGAACTTCCATTTATCTACCCAAGCAAGCAGGCGGCACTAGATACGGTGCATAGCCCAGCTGGCGACCAGTTACTAACAAAACTTAACAACATGAACCTTCAAGGTATCGGCTGGTTAGAGAATGGTGTTCGTCACGTTACAAATAACAGCCGTCCAGTAGAAACACCTGAAGATCTAAAAGGTCTGAAAATTAGAACAATGAAGGTTCCTGCGCATGTTAAGACATTTAACTCGCTAAACGCTTCAGCGACACCAATGAACTTTGGTGAGGTATACTCTGGACTTCAACAAGGAGTGATTGATGGTCAAGAGAACCCAATCGCGCATATCTACGCGCAGCGTTTCTATGAAGTACAGGATTATGTAAGCCTGACAAGTCACGTAGTTACCTTCTACATCCCTGTAATGAATCTAGAGTTTTGGCACGGCCTATCTGCAGAAGACCAAGAATTAATCAAGGGCTCTATGCGTGACGCAGAAATTTATCAACAGGAACTAGTGTCTGCGGAAGAAGGTCAACAGATTGAAGAGTTTAAGAAGCAGGGTACACAAGTGAACGCCCTGAGTGAAGAACAACTTCAACTATTTATTGATGCGACTGAGCCAGTACGTCAAGAGTATAAAGAAAAACTAGGTGCTGACGTCTATGACGCATGGATGGCAACTATTCAAGAAGTGACATCTAAAAGCTAAGTAGTCACAAATTCTACATCCACTGTTTGGGAGGGCAATGCCCTCTCTTTTCGTTTTCATTCTTGGTGAGAAGTAAGTCATGTTTGATAGAGAAATAAAGTTTACGTTAGATGGTGGCTTTGAGTGCGAGCTGCCTAAAATGGTGAAGGTGCGTCAGCACTTTAGCCGAAACAAGCTGGAAGATATTCCTCAGCGTATAAACCAAGAATTAGCACGTTACCCTAACCCAGAACGTTTGCAGGGACAACGCTTGGCCATTACGGTTGGTAGTCGTGGGATCTCTGGGCTAATACCAGTGCTCCAACAAACGATACAGTTTTTAAAGCGCCATGGTGCTATCCCTTTTATTGTTCCTTCTATGGGTAGTCATGGTTCGGCGAATGCTGAAGGGCAAACCAAGATACTGGCAACTTACGGCATTACAGAAAGCTCGATGGAGGTACCTATCGTTTCCTCCATGGATGTTATTGAAGTTGCTCAAATGTCTGATGGAGTCTCGCTCTACTTAGATAGAGTGGCGATGGAAGCGGACGGCATTATTCTCTGTAACAAAATTAAGCCTCATGCTGATTTCAAAGGCCAGGTCGAAAGCGGTTTATTGAAAATGCTGTGTATTGGGTTAGGGAATCACGTTGGTGCTTCATCACTTCACCGGTATGGATTCCACAATTTTCATCGAGTAATTCCTGAAGCAGGAGGTCGTTTGCTGGAACAAATCAACGTGCCTTTCGCTATTGGCTTAGTAGAGAATGCTTATGATGAGTTAATGGATATTGAGGTGGTAGAACAAGCCGATATCTTATCGCTCGAACCGAAGTACTTGGAAAAAGCCAAACAGAATATTGCTGCGATTAAGATACCGGATATCGACGTACTGATTATTCAAGAAATCGGCAAGAACATCAGCGGTGAAGGGATGGATCCGAACGTGACAGGGCGTCCGGGATCCGGTGTCAGTGGCTTTACTGGGCCTAATATTTCAAGCACTGTAGTGCTTTCTCTTACAGAAGCAACTCATGGTAATGGCGTTGGGATTGGTATGGCTGACATTACTACTCGTCAATTGGTGCAAAACCTAGACTTCTCGGCGATGTACACTAATGCGGCGACAGCGGGTACGTTAGCGACTGCAAAGATCCCTATGGTTATGGGGAATGACCGAGAAGCGATTGTATTTGCGCTGAAAACAGGACCGATCCATGATATTCAGAATGCGAAAATCGTGTGGATAAAAAACACGCTTGAACTCGACAATATTTATGTATCAGCAGGGCTGAAAGATGTCGTCGAGTCGCTAGAGGGCGTAGATTGTATTTCGGAATCGATAGCGTTTGAGTTTGATGAATCAGGCAGTTTATTGCCTTGGATTGAATAGCAATCGTTACAAAGGGCTCATCTGAGCCCTTTTTCTTTTGTGATCAATTATGCTGGAAACTGTTTAGTAGCTTGATCGCT
The DNA here is from genome assembly GCF_021568915.1 of Vibrio sp. McD22-P3. Taxonomy (NCBI): domain Bacteria; kingdom Pseudomonadati; phylum Pseudomonadota; class Gammaproteobacteria; order Vibrionales; family Vibrionaceae; genus Vibrio; species Vibrio sp. McD22-P3. The sequence goes on along the minus strand of NZ_JAKGTN010000007.1, from coordinate 206,914 downwards.
GCGCAGGCAGCACCAAATCCATTATCAATATTCATGGTCATGACGCCTGCAGCACAGCTTCCTAAGCAAGAGTGTAGGGCGAGCTCACCACCATTTGACACGCCGTAGCCAACAGAAGTAGGCACCGCAATAATAGGTCTAGGTGTTAGACCTGCTAAAACCGTTGGCAGTGCCGCTTCCATACCCGCGACTGCTATTATGATCTTGGCCTTGTTAATGTCTTCCAGTGCGTTTGTTAAGCGCCACAACGCAGAAACTCCAACATCTTCATACAGTGAAGCACTCACGCCATGATAGTTTAACGTCCGTAAGATTTCATGACAGATGTTAGTATCCGAAGACCCTCCTGACACGATAGCAATAGGGCTTTCTTGTTGTGTAAGGTCTGGTATTGTTCCCAAAATAGCGGTTTCAGAAACAGAGCAATAAGATAGCTTCGGATGAAAGGTGGGACTTAAAGATTGCCACTTTTCTAGTGATAAGCGAGTGAACAACATTCGCGCATCTCGTTCTAGAGCCATTTGAATAATCTGTTCTATTTGAAGCGGGCTCTTACTAGAGCATAAGATAGCTTCTTCAACACCACAGCGTTGCTTGCGTTCAAAATCGATTATTATGCCTGACATTCTTTCTCTCCAATAAACGCACTGCCTCGCTGGTAGGGCATAAACTGAATGGGAACGGAAGCCTCAAACTTTCTGGCTATGACCGTTATTTGCTGTGTTAGTACTTTAATCTCAGATTCACTTAGGGCTGTTATGGTTTGAGTATCAAGCTCTATGCTTAAACGCTGCTTTTGAACACGACAACGAAGCGTATTACTTTCTACTTTGGTTCGTAAGTATTGTTCGACCGAATTGACTAAATTTAAGTTACTTTCATTGATGTAAATACCGGTTTCTATCCTGCTGGCTAAGCAAGGAGAAGCGGGCAACTTAGACAGCTTAGGTAGTCCTAATTGATTAGCAATATCACGGATATCTTGCTTATTGATTGAAGCATCGACAAAAGGATGCACCACTCGGTGTTCCTTTGCAGCGATTAAGCCAGGTCGGTAATCATCTAAATCGTCTAAGTTTGTGCCTGATACCACTTGTCCAAATGATAAGATTCCGAGTGTCGTGTAGAGGCATGATTTACAGTAGTAGCAGCGATTGACAGGGTTGGATTGGTAGTTTGGAGTATCTATCTCGCCGCTTTCCACAAACATCATATTCCATCCGTACCTAGTAGCAAAGTCCTCAATCCGCTGGGTGTCTTGTGGCGGGACAGCGGGAGAGATGGAGTGAACCATTTTTGCGTTGGCACCCAACACTCGGTGAGCAACAAAGGCGAGTGTCATGCTGTCTACACCGCCACTTACCGCAACAGTGACCTTACCAAGTTGTTGGAGCTGATTTTCTAGTCTCTCAATCTTGTTGTTTATTGAATTCATGGGTCGCTAGCTTCTCTGTAAGTGATTTGATTTCAATCTGACGGCTCAGGTTCATGCGGGGCTGCTCTAATTGACTCGATTCTATTTTACTGGTCAAGGTACCATCAGGTCGCTCTGCAGTTTTTACGTCATATTGACTACCATCGATTGTGACTTGATGATGGTGGCGAGATAAAATCATTCGTTGGCAGATCCAGTAACGTACGCCAAGAGTTGAGGTATGATTGAAGATAAACTCAATCATAGGGTTCTGAACTGTTAACTGAGTGAGCACCGTTATGGTATTAATATGGCGATTTTTCTTACCATGCGCCACGGTCTCTGTCACCTCAAGTACGCCGTGTTGAGCGCGAATTTTCTCCCTAGCGATGGCGAGTAACTCTCCAGTCATATCATCAATATCAAATTGAATGACACAGATTTCTTCATGGTTGTTGTGAAATCCTTCCTTTGTTGTTAGCAAGGTGGTTCGCAGAAGGTTTGCTCTTCCATCTAGTTTGCGTTTGCCAAAACCGTAACCTATGTCAAAGACTTGCCCCTTAGCTACGTTATGTGAAGGCTTGAGCCATGCAAGGATGGCAGCGCCAGTTGGTGTCACGCGCTCTCCTTTGATACCGTCATCTATCATCTGAAAGCCCTTTAGCAACGATAAGGTCGCCGGAGCAGGAACAGGGATATCGCCGTGAGCACATGTTACAGTGCCTCCGCCCCATGGAATATCTGAGCACGACCATGATGTGGCTTTTGAGTGTTCAATCAGCCAACTAGCAGATAGGATATCGATAATACAATCCCACGCTCCTACCTCATGAAAGTGGACATCCTCGACACTTTTACCATGGATTTTCGCCTCTGCTTCCGCTAGAAGTCCAAAGATACCAAGCGCGTTTTCTTTAATCGGTTCATCTAACGGCAACTCAGAAATTAGCTGTCGTATATGTTTCCAACTTCTATGCTCGTGATGGTGATGGTGATGGTGATGGTGATGGTCACTCGCTGCGCCATGCTGACTTTCAACATAGAAGCGTTTACCGGTTAAGCCCTTATCTACAGCACTCTCAGTCCAATAATTAACTTGCGCGGTCTCTTTCACCGTCTCAAGAGCAGCTAGCAGCGGTAACTCCAAGTCTGGTAATGCATCAAGCATGGATGCTGTAAACATGTCACCAGCAATTCCACCGACAAGATCCAAATGAATATGCATTTTCGTACTCCGAGTCGTCATTATCTGCCACGTTTATAAAATGGTAGTGATTTTTCTTTAATGTGATATGTCAGATACTTTAAGTTCAAAATTGATAGTTATCTAGTTTGTCATGCTACGTTTAATGATGTTTTTCTCTAAATGTGATCGATGCCATTAAAAGAAAATATTTATAAAAAATAACCATTGGTATCTGATATGTTAGTTGTCGTAATTTGGTTGCAATAAGACGTTGCCGTCATTTGAACTCTCTAATAAACAAAAAGGCTAGGTTTATGAAAAACGCGTGGATGCTATTGGCTTTACTCTTTCCTTCTTTGGCAAGTGCCCATCCCGGTCACTCTGAAGTAGGATTTCTATCGGGTATGCTGCACCCACTTTCCGGTGTTGACCATGTTGCAGCTATGATGGGTATTGGTTTAGCCTGCAGTTTGTACTTTGGCCGTGACAAATCAATGAAATGGGTCTCACTTAGCGTGCTCGCATTAAGTTTGGTTTTCGGTGCCGGAATAGCAGTGACGGGTTTTCATATCCCGATGTTTGAGAGTTTGATCGCCTTATCGGTGGTCTTAGTAGGAGTGGTGTTGACGTTTGGTGTTTCGGGTCGACAGTTGAGTCGATGGTTAGTCTATATGTTAGCCTCTTTTGCCTGTTTTCATGGCTACGTGCATTTATTCGAAATGCCAACAAATGCCGCCGTTATGTTATACACACTCGGTTTTGTCACTGCTAGTGCCGCGCTGTACTTTATGGGTTTCATTTTGGGTGCTCAATTCGAAAGCCCGGAATCGAAGAAAAAAGCGTTTCTATACTCCGGTAGTATGTACCTAGCGATGACGGCAATGTTTCTAGTTTAAATTTCGAGGTCTTTAACCAAATGCGATTTAACGCACTGAAACAACGAGTGATATAGCTAAATTAAATAAATATAATATGTGTTATTAACATGCATGAGTAAGCCGGTCTCGCCACTTATTAGTTGCTGTCAACAATAAGATATTGGGGTAGACTAACGTCAGTAGAATTAATCATGAGGTAACGAGATTGAAAGTCATCACTCGCCCTAAAAGTTTAACAGAAAATGTTGCTGAGAATTTACGCTATTCAATTGTGAGTGGTGAATTGAAGCTAGGTCAACCACTCTCAGAAGCGTCACTGTCAGAAACGTTTGGAGTCAGTAAAACGCCCGTAAGAGAAGCACTGTTTATTCTTAAGCAAGAAGGGTTGATCGATATCATTCCTCAGAAAGGTAGCTTTGTTTTTCAACCAGATGAAAAGTCTATTGTTGAACTATGTAATTTTCGAAGCTATTTAGAGCCAATCGCAATTGAAGAATCAATGCGAAATGACTCTCAAGCATTTTTGGAAAGCCTAGAAATTAGCATCGTTAAAATGGAACACAAATTTAAGAACAAAGACTTCAAAGCGTTCTTATTGTTAGACGGTGAGTTCCATGAATCCTTTTTCAAACACTGCAACAACTCGTTACTGCAGAAGAGCTACCAGTTAGTTCAGTTCCACATTGGGGCCATTCGTAGTCACCTAACCAGTACGGAAGATGCTTATGCTGAGATCCTCGATGATCATCGTCGTATTTACCAAATGCTTAGCGATGGTGAGATTGAAGAAGCTAAGTCTATGTTGAGAAAGCACGTGCTAGATATTAAGTCACTGATTGACGCTTGTGTGTTAGGCAAATAAGTCTCACGGTATTCTAAATGAGGTCATTTATGTTTAGCGGCATAGGTGGCCTTTTTTATTAACGGTATGTCTAAAATTACGGTTTAAGGTAGTTCAACCTACTCACTTCAAATGCCACACTCTCAGCGCCACTATTTTGCAATACGACAGAAATGACGCCGCTGGGTTTATCTCGCCATATTGGTTTACCGTCGACGTATTTGACCCATTGTCGATTGAGTTGTTGCAATGGGACATAAATGGCGATGCTATCACCGATTTGATAGGCGTAAGAAGAGGCAGAGACGGTTTGTTGGAAGCCAATTTGGTCTATGAGCCCGATATGCAGCGCCTCGAGTTGAGGGGAAGTAAGCCGCTTTAGAACAAGCTCAATGGCTGCAGGAATACCCGAACTTAGCTGCTCAAGTGCAATGCTCTGTTCCGGTGCTTGCTGCCAAGTTTGCCATCTGTTGAGTGAAACCTGTTCATTGAAGGCTTGCTGGTGGAAGTTAAGAGGGACGTTCCAGTTCGTTACCAGTGAGTCGTGAATAGTACCATTGAGGACCAGCGTTACAGACACCTCGCCATTTTCAGCCCAAGTTGGCAGCATTTGTCCATTCCAATGAATAGTAAAGGCATCACCAACGCCTTTTTCAAGCCATGTGTTGGTGTCTTGTTGAATAACGACTTCCCAGCGAGTCCAGTGTGCTAACTGAGCTTTGATTTCGAGCTGACGATTTGCCATTAGTTTGGCGTGAAACTGCTTAACTTGAGGCGTTTTTTCATTACGATGCGCGTTGATGAGTTGTTGATAGTCAGCCAATGCGGGCTTAGGTTGGTAGCTGGCTTTAAGAAGTCCAAAGCTTTGTTCTGCTTCGGCAAACCAACCTTGCTGCTCGGGTTCATCAGTAAGAGAGAACCAATTAAGGGCAAACAGACCAAGACTACGAAGCATCGGCAGATAAAATGCCAGCTTTTCAATCTCCACCGCTTGCTGCTGCTCCCATGCTGGTTGAGATGCGATTGATAAATACGCCAGCATCCACGGTTTGTTGAAGCGTTTTTTTAACCTATCGCCTAGTCGTAAAGCTCGAACCCAAGCGGACCAATCTGGCGCGGCGTGAGCCCGCTCAGTATAACTAGAGAGCATTAGCATACTTGCCACAAAATCACTTGCTTCAATGGCTTGCTCAGCGCTTGCGTAACTCGGTGTGCCACCGGGTTTATCCCAATCACCCAGCCCCAATCCTACTTTAACTTGCGGCGCCCCTTTTCGTATTAGTTGGATCACCTCCAGCATTAATGGATCCCACTCGTCCCAAGATTCAATACCCTGTTTATTAAACTCAGGCTCCAAAATCAGGTAGGCTTGAGGAAGGTCTCGCAACAACGGAATCAGCTGGTTTTTGATCTGTTCGAGATAACGTTGACGATTGGCAGTGACGTAGTCAGGGCTGATTTTGTCACCAAAAAACCAGTAATTAATCATAGGAATATAACCATGCAAATGAGCGCCGCGAAGTAAATCTGTGCGCAGCCAGTTCCAATCGCTGTCCTGAGTGATCCACAAACTGACGCTGTTTACCCGTAAATCATTATTGGTAAGCGTGTGCCAGATTGGCGCGAAGTTGTTACCACTACCTACAGGGTTATCTAACAGCAACCTTGCGCCGACTCCCCATAAAAATGGTGTTGTTGATACTGTCGTTTGTTGTGCGAGAGGCAACATGAAGGTCATGGCGTTGATGCGCTGTTGCCAACTTCTCGCTAACAGGCTGTTGCGGCTGCCCCAACTAGAGTTCAATTTACCCTGTATGTCATTGATAGCTCGTTGGGCTAGCGGTAAACGGTTGGCGCGAATGGCTGCGAAAGCCGCCCCAAACAATGCCTGAATGTACCAATCTGCATCGGCATTCTGAGTATCTTCTGCAATGGAAAGGTAAAGTTGCAGTGCCGTTTGGGGTTGTTGAGCTAGCTCTAACAAACTGTATGCGGTCAGAAGTTGTCCGCGAATCGCCAACGGCGCTTGCGGATGTGTGGCATATAGCCTGGCGCTAGTGTTTTGAAGTTGCTGAATATGATTTAGGTCGCGTAGCTTAACTAGAGTGAAGAAGTCGCCAAGTAACGGATCATTTTGATAGGCTCGCAATAGTGCAAATGCCGCCCTTGCTTCTAATTGGTGCACGCTAAAAGGCTTACTGGCTAAATATTCGCGATACAAGGTCATCGCTGTTGTCCAGTTGTTTTCTGCTTCTGCAATACGCGCTGCCAAGAATAGTGCTTCTCCTGAATAAGGCTGTGGCAACTGGTTCAACTTTGACTTGGCTTGTGTGACTTGTCCAACTTGAACCAGCTGAATTCCTTGACCGACGATTGCTTGGGAAGCGTTCACGGCTTGGCTACTACCCATGGTGAGTAATAAGGTAAGCAATAACGTAAGTAACCACGGTTGCCATGACGCCAAGTTAGCGTTCCGAGTTAAAGTCATTAGACGGCTCGGCTTCATTGGATGGGCCAACATCAATGGTCTCAAAGTAGTCTAGATTACTGCGAACCATTTCGATGTGAGCAGTTTGTTCTGGAGTCATCGCGCTGCTATCTAGACCATCAAGGCTTTGCTTCATGCTTAATACGATCACTTGTAGGCGAGCGGCACTATCACTGACATTTTCTGCAATGTCGCTGAGTTCATCACCGCTCCGAGTCTTCACTTCTGTCGTTAGCCTACCTAAGGAGATGTCGACCAGAGCTTGTCGAATCCGCTCTACTGGACCATAAAGACGGTAGCTGAGCCAGCATCCCGCCCACGTTGCCAGTGCTAATTGAAGTAACAGTAATAAAATCAGCCAATTACTCATGGCTTGGTACATTGAAGGCATGGAGTTAGCTACCGCTGCAAACTCTTCGGGAAGCAACTGAAACGAGAGCTGTTCAGCGAGCACATCGAGCGTTTGAGAGTAAAAGAAATAGAACTGAGCAGCGTTAATCGCGGCACTGAGTACGGCGATGAACAGCACTCGCCAAATCAGTCGCCGAGATAATCCCACCTTAAAACTGTGCGTGATGGATGTTAGGCGCAAGAATTGCTGCATGTTCACTCTCCCTCGGATTTTGTCATTAAGAGTCTAGGATGGGCTTAAAGGTATTTCTGCAAAATTCGTTGGCGGTCACTCTAAAGAAAGCGTTAAACATCAATATGTTTTATAGTGAGATAGCAATAGTACTCAGGGAAATAGACAAGTTGGGAACAAGATGACGCCAGAACAAATAGGGAAAGCTTACGATCAGATTACTCACCTGTGGTTGAGTGAAGAGTTTAATCTCGATAATGGCATCGAAGCTCATAAACGAGCGATTGAGTTTATTTCGTCTAGAGGTAAGGCGCTCGATATCGGTTGTGGGTGTACCGGACGATTTATCAATCTGTTGCAACAAGTAGGGTTTCAACCTGAGGGGATGGATATCTCGAGTAAAATGATTCAGCTTGCTCGCGAACGTTATCCAGATATTCCCTTTTATCATCAAGACATCTGTAACGCTGATCTACCAAGTAACTATGATTTTATCACTGCATGGGACAGTATTTGGCATATTCCTCTAGAACAGCAAGTTACTGTTATAACGAAGATTATTGCTAGTCTAAATCCGGGCGGTGTGTTTATTTTTTCTTTTGGAGGCACACAAGAAGCAGGGCAGCATACCGATGATTTCATGGGGCCAGAAGTGTATTACTCTTCTCTTGGGACTAATGGCTTTTTAGAGCTTTTCATTAAACTTGGCTGCACAATTCGTCATTTGGAGTTCGACCAACACCCAGAGCTTCACACCTACCTTATTGCTGAAAAGCTGACCAAATAGCCCTCGTTACTTCTGGCATACGCTAATGCTGTTATTCGCTGCTCTCACTAATACAGATTGGTTGGATAAAGCACGTCTAATGTTAATTGGTTTGTATTCTAATGATTAGAGTTCATTGCTTTTTATGGCTGGTTCTAAGCGTTTTCTAATTTTTACTATGAAAAATTGAGCTATTTGAATCATTTTTGTGCGTGTGATAGCATTTTGCCCGAAATAAATTGTTAGAGTTCTAATTAAATGGAGGGCGTTTTCTAGTTTTTTCCTTCTCGAGGAAAGCAATTTGGACACGTAGTAGTAGTATTTATGGACAATGCATTAAAGAAGTACAGTATCGAAACCACTGACTATCAAGTAGGTCAGGACAACATTCAAAAGTGGGGTTTCGATATACACAACCCCGTATTCGGAACAAGCGCAGCGCTTGTTATTCTCAGCCTAATTTCCCTTCTTATCGTCGAGCCAGCAACCGCACTCAACGCTCTCAATGGTCTTAAAAATGGCATCATTAATGACTTTGATGTCTTCTTCATGTGGGCAACCAATTTTTTCCTATTCTTTGCCGTCGCGTTATTGATTTCTCCTCTTGGGAAAATTCGTATCGGTGGTAAAAATGCAACAACTGACCATTCAACCATTTCATGGTTGGCGATGCTGTTTGCGGCTGGTATGGGTATCGGCTTACTATTTTGGGGAGTGGCGGAGCCAACGGCTTATTTTACTGACTGGTGGGGAACACCACTCAATGTAGAGCCCAATACGGAAGCAGCTAAATCACTTGCTATGGGGGCAACGCTGTTTCACTGGGGCATCCATGGTTGGGGTATTTACGCTATTGTGGCGTTATCACTCGCGTTTTTCACCTACAACAAGGGGTTGCCTCTATCTATTCGCTCAGCATTCTATCCAGTATTCGGTGACCGAGCTTGGGGTTGGCTAGGCCACGTGATTGATATCATGGCGGTGTTGGCGACTTTGTTTGGTCTAGCGACATCACTGGGTTTAGGTGCTCAACAAGCGACAAGTGGCATCAACTATGTATTTGGTCTAGACGGTGGCATTGGTATGCAACTGGCGGTGATTGCGTTTGTTACCTTAATCGCGGTTATGTCAGTGGTGCGTGGTATTGATGGTGGAGTAAAGGTTCTTAGTAACATCAATATGGTTGTGGCCTTCTTATTGCTGATTTTTGTCACGGCTGTGAGTCTGGATGTCGCTCTGCCGTCAATCTGGAATACAACGCTTGGTTACGTAGAAAATATCATTGCGCTCAGTAGTCCTCATGGCCGTGAAGACACTGTCTGGATGCATGGTTGGACGGTATTCTATTGGGCGTGGTGGATTTCTTGGTCTCCATTCGTTGGGATGTTCATTGCTCGAGTCTCGAAAGGACGTACGGTACGAGAGTTCTTGTTAGCGGTTATCTTTATTCCAACTGCAGTGACGTTAATATGGATGTCAGTATTTGGCGGGATCGCTATAGATCAAGTGGCAAATCATGTAGGTGAGTTGGGGGCGAATGGTTTAACCGACATTTCACTAACGCTATTTCACGTATACGATGCTTTACCATTTGGCTCTATTTTGTCCGTGATCTCCATTGTTCTTATTTTGATTTTCTTTATAACGTCTTCGGATTCTGGCTCGTTGGTTATCGATAGCATCACTGCTGGCGGCAAGATTGATGCGCCAGTACCTCAGAGGATATTTTGGGCGTGTATTGAAGGGGCAATTGCCGCAGTAATGTTATGGATTGGCGGTAAAGAGGCGCTTCAAGCATTGCAGTCTGGCGTAGTGGCAACGGCTCTGCCGTTTACTTTTGTTCTGCTATTGATGTGTTTTAGCCTGATAAAAGGTTTGAGGACGGAACAAGCACTTTATTCGTAAAATTGCTTAGCTGAAGAAAAACAGGTGCTCTCAGAGCACCTGTTTTTCATTTAGGCTGGTCTGTAAGTGCCCGTCTGATTAGATAAAATAAAAATAAAGCGATTGATTGTCATACACTATTTCAGTTTTATTCCACTCTTATTGTTTAGTGATAAATCTTATCTTCGTCCTCGTTACTATACGCCAACGTTTACACATGAGTTGTTTCCCCTAATGTTGCCAGTAACGAGGATCTTACCGTGAGAGCTTCCCTCTCTATTATTGTTTTGACGGTTTCAATCGCTTCAAGTCAAAGCGTTGCTACTAGTTTTACCGATCCAGTTGATCATCAGTTTGATATGGGTGAATACCTAGCTGAAAATGCTTATGGTTTTTTGCCTGTACCAATACTCGTGACCGAACCTGCCGTTGGGTATGGCGGTGGTGTGATGGGAGTATTCTTGCATGAATCGGAGGCGCAGAAAGAAAAGCGTAGAAAGTTGTCGATGACATCGGTAAATGGTGGTGCTCAATTGCTAACGCCAGCTATCAGTGTAGGTGGTGCTTTTGGGACAGATAATGGTACTTGGGCTGGATTTGTGGGTCATCGGCACTCATGGAAGCGTGACAGTATCCGCTATCTTGGTGGTGCATTTTATGGTGACGTGAATATGGATTTCTATGGTAGCGGTGAACACGTCAGTAAGTTTGAGCTGAATATGAAAGGGTATGGAGAGCTACAGAAATTGCAATTTAGAGTCGCTGACACGCCATTGTTATTAGGGATCTCACAAGCTTTTGTTCAATCTACGTTATCATTAAATTCCATCGAACGTCAGCAGGATCGTCATCGGCGAGAGTTCCATCCTTCATTAGATTCTACATTTTCAATGCTGGGGTTATTGGTTGAACATGACACACGAAATAGCTTCTTATACCCCTCTGCTGGTGGGGATTACAGTGGTGAATATCGCTTGTTTAGAAAGAGTCTTGGTAGTGACTACGATTTTGATACGTTCACATTTAAAGGGATACACTATTTTCCAATTAGAGAATCGTGGAACCTTGGTTTCAAAGGGCAATACAACACGCTAAGTACCAGTGAGCGTTACTTACCAACACCTGTATACCCTGATATCAATATGCGCGGCATTGCTAGAGAGCGATACCAAGGTGACACAACAGCCTCGTTAGAAACCCAATTAACTTGGCAAATGACTATGCGTTGGTCAGCTTCTGTTTTTGGTGGATTAGGTACCGCCGTTGATGATGGCGACTCGATTTTTACAACCAATAACCATTATAGCTATGGTGTTGGTTTTCGTTACCTTATAGCCCGTCGCTATGGCTTGCGTGCAGGGATCGATGTGGCTACCAGTGAATCGGATAACGCCATTTATTTTCAAGTAGGCACTGGTTTTTAGTAGTGATCGAACAAGGGGACATGATAAGTCCCCCTTGTTTTACTTGATTAAGAGCGAGCGAACTTCATCCGTTCCAAAGCGACAGAGCCACCTACGTTTGGAAGCATAAATGGTATGGTGACCATAAAGTAATAGAACGCCAATTCCCATCCTCCACCCGGTAAAATCCACGTATAACCAACGGCAAAGTGTCCACCCACTATCTGGGCAACAATCAGATATCCTGCTGACATGAACGCTCCAAACCGAGAAAGTACCCCTAGTCCCAATGAAATAGCAGTAGCCAGTTCAACTAGGCCGCCAAGCACAATCAGAATATTGGCGGTTGAATCCGTTAATGGGTGTCCAACCACTAAGTTACCAAATCCGTTGGCAAAAAAGTTAACCAAGCCAGCGTCGTGGGAAGAGACAAACAGTTTTTCTGTACAGTGCGTTAACCAGTTCATACCGATGAGTATACGCAGCATACTTAATGCTGTTTCTGTCGGACCTTCTTTGATAAAGGTACGTCGCATGACTACAACACACTGTGCGAGCAACGGCAGATAAGATATTGCCGCTATCCAACCAATCATTGACCAATCATGTTGATCAGAATTTCTAACGACAATGGTGGTAAAAAATAGTGGTAAAAGAAAAGACAGTGCGACATTCTTCCTATTGAAGTAGGCAGTTACGGGAATCATTATTGCGGCGGCAATGGTAGCGACTTCAGACCAGGTACCATCGTAAAGATCGGCGTTAATGATGGCACTTGCTGCGGCGAGTAATCCTGTGAAAACGATAATATTTGCGTAGTTTTTGCTTTCCATAATCGTACACCTTACGTAGCCTTCGTCGTGACTGGCAAAGGCCACAAATATTGAATTTCGGAATTATTGGTATTGTTCGTTGTTGAGTAACTTCACCTGAGTACTTTGACTTTGAGTGACCATCCAATCGGCAACACTTGGCTCCCAGCGCACTTCAGGTGCACTGAAAAAGCCTCTTAAAATGGAAAATACAATAGCCTCGTCCACCAATTTCCTGCGACTTCCGGTACCTAGTTGGAGAAGTTCATTCGCCTGAGTGATCAGCACCTCTGCTTGTGAGGCGATCTGCGATGTGTCTTCTAACAAGCTGTTGAAATTAAGCTCATAGGTTTCTTTTTTAGTACGCCATGCTTTTTTTGCACTGGCAGTGGAGAACTCTTTGAGTGGCAAGGCGCTCCAACGTGGATATCCAATTTTCTGCAGTGGTAAGAAGGCATCCTTCTGCCATCTCATCACGTCTTGAGATGGCGTACTGTTTTCTGCCGAATCTGCTAAGTCGAGCAGATAACCGATGATATCGAGACTCTCCGCCATGGCTTTTCCGCTACCTGTGACAAACACAGGAACTTGCTTACTGCCGATGATGTTTTTTGTAGTTGTGTCGTCGTCATAATCTAGTGTGACAATATCCAGTGATAAGTTGAGCATTCCCGCCACGTAGCGAACACGTGCACTGAAAGGGCAATGGTCATAGATATAAAGCTTCATGATGAATACCTGTAATAAGAGTAGGCTTGGTTTTGGCTTAGTTGATTAACGCGCCGCCATCGACATCAATAATGGCGCCAGTCATATAGGTGTTTTCGATAGCAAACAAATACGCTTTTGCGACATCTTGCGCTTCACCAACTTTGCCAACAGGTAGATTGTTCTTGGCGTTTTCGTACATGGTATTGCGGGTTGTTTGATCCATTCCTTTGTATGCGGTGGTTTTTGTTAAGCCAGGGCTGACGGCATTGACGCGAATTGGCGCTAGTTCTCTAGCCAAGATCTTTGTCACCGCTTCTAGTGCGGCATTCATTGCGGTTTTTGCATAAGTGTTAGGAACGACTTTTCGAGATAACATGCCCGTCGTAAACGTAATGGTGCCGTTTGGCTTGATAAAGCGAGCAGCTTGTTTTGCAGCGTTGATGGAGCCCCAGAATTTGACGTCAAATGCTCCTTTAGCATCGTCAATGGCTACGTCGGTTACTTTGCCTGCAGGCGCCGCTGATCCTGCAGTGACAATAAGGTGGTCGAACGCACCGATGGATTCGAAGTAACAGTGCATCTCTTTCTCGTTGCTGATATCTAGACCAGTTGAGCGACTAGCAACATGGACGATATTCTCTCCGTGATTAACGAGCTGAGCGATAGCTTCTCCAATACCTGAGGTGCCACCTAGAATGACGTAAGTTGTTTTTTCGCGGTTCATTATTGTTTCTCCCAATTCGATGACTTCATTTGATAACGCCCATTATATTTATTCGACTTAGTTTTATAATTGGGTAAAATACGAAATCATTATTCGGATTGGTTAAATAATGGAGCGCCTATGGATAAGTTTTCAGATATGGAGATGTTCGCGAGCATTGTTAAGCACCAAGGGTTAGCGGCTGCGGGCAGAGACCTTGGATTGTCGCCAGCCTCAATGACGGCTAGGCTTCAGGCTTTGGAGGAGCGTTATGGCGTTAAACTGCTTAATCGAAGTACTCGCCACGTATCGTTAACTGACTCAGGAGAACTCTACTACAAAGCTTGCTTGGATATATTGGATAACGTCAATGAAGTGGAAAATATTATCCAAAGTGGCGTTAAAGAGGTAAAAGGCGCGCTGAGAGTGTCTGCGCCAAAAGACATTGGCAAACAATACATTGTGCCCATTCTGAATGAGTTTTCAGAACGCTATCCTGACGTCATTCCTTATCTCTACCTCAATGACCACCTGTCGAACGTTAACGAATCGGGTATGGATATTGTCATTCGCTATGGGGAAATGGCGGATAGTAACCTCATCTCTCGCAGATTAGCGTCCAGTCGCCGTGTGTTGTGTGCCTCGCCAGAGTACCTAGCAAAGCGGGGGACTCCTATTACGCCTCAAGATTTGGTTGGGCATGATTGTTTAGTGATGTTGCGTCATAACGAAGAGCTAAAGACGTGGCACTTTCGAGAAAATGACCAACGAAAATCCATTACGGTAACGCCCAAACGTTTTTCAGATGATGGTGAAGTGATTCGTCGATGGGCGTTAGAGGGAGCGGGTATTGCTCTCAAGTCACTATTGGATGTTCAGGCAGACATTAACCATCGTCGTTTGGTAACAGTACTTAACGGCTATATGAAAAACTTCAATGCTTCGACAACGGTATCAAGTGCGGATTTGAATGTGGTCTATTTGAGTAAAAAATACCAACCCAAACGCATTCGATTGTTCTTAGACTTTTTGTTCGAACAGTTCCCAGATCTAGTCAAGCAATCTAGCGATAACTGAGGATTACGGGTGATGATCGTGTAATGGTAGGAACGACTTGGTTCCTATCGTTTGCGTCTAGCTATCAATCCGTGTGAGTCTCGCGCAGCATCCACTACTGTTAGTATTGTTCGAAAGTGTAAATTGCCAGCCATAGCTTTCTGCGATCCGATGAACAATCAGCAGCCCCAGCCCATGCTCAATATCGTTATTATTGTTCAGTCCACAGCCGTTATCAGTAATGCAAATTTCCTGAGATGAGATACGGACGGAAATCTCCCCTTTGGCTGTAAAACGTATGGCATTGTCTAGCAAATTTCCGACTATCATTCTCACGGCTATCAATGGTAGGTTAACCGCTGTCCCTTCTTCGATCTGCACCGTTACTTTTGTGTCTTTTGAAGCACTTGAATAGTATTTTGCTAGCTCCAAATCTTGTTCATTGACTTTGGTCGATAAGCTATTGGGACTCGCATTTTCTTGCTTAACGATGTTTAGTAGCAGTTCCACGGTCTGTTGCATACCGTTTGCCGCTTTGAGTATGCGTTCACGTTGCTTGGTTTGAAAAGCCTCATCTTGTTTCATTGCCTGTAAGTTGGCGGCACCCAATACAACGGCAATGGGCGTTTTCAACTCGTGGCTCGCATACTTGGCAAACATAAGCTCTTGTTTGGCGACACGCTCTTTCATTTGCGTGTAACTATTAAGATGCTCGGTGAGTGTTTGCAGCTCTAAAATTGAATGCTCTGTGATAGAGAATGCTCCGTCTTGGTTACTTGCGAGTTGGTGGCTGAGGGATGAGATTGGCGACATTAATGTGTCGAAGACCCTTTTAAGCGATAACCGCAAGACAAAAATCAGAAAGACCATCAGTAGCATTGAAATGATCATCAATGTGTCCCAAGAGTCATCTCCAAAGTCCATCGCTCTCGAATCAATGGTGAGGTAAAGCGGGATAGTTTGCTCGTTAAACTTAAACTTGGTGTGATAGACCAAAAAGCCATCCTCGAGGAAGGTATTGTATTTCGTTACTTTTCCTGATGGGAAAGGCCCTTGTTGTGCGATTCTTTTCGGTAGCATATTAGCATCAAAATACGCGGTAACGCTCTTACTGAGCTGAGCCTGATTTACTTGGCGAAGTTGATAGTAGGATTGAGCAATTTCTTCAAATGATACTAGGTGATGTTCGATCTGGTCGTCTTCCTCCAGAGCCAAGTGAAGCGAAAAGGCAAAGAAGACCAGAAAAGAAGTGACCAAAGCGATGAGAGAGAAGGTTCGTAACAAGCGAGCTTTGACTTGTTTTATGGAGTAATAACTAGGTTGTGACTTTGACCTTTTCATCATTGAATTACCAGTTTGAAGCCAAATTTAGGTACCGTCATCAGGCATGGAAAGTCGAACGGCTTATCTAAGACACTCCTCAGTAAATAGATATGACTTCGTAATACGTCTTTATCGGGCACATTTTCCCCCCAAAGAGTCTGAATTAATGACTCTCTCGATACCACTTCACCTTGAGCTTTTACTAGGGCGACTAGTATTTGATAGGTCGCTGGGCTTAACTCTATGTTTTCGCCTTGTCGTGTCACTTGATGGCTTTTTTCATCAATAACAATATCGCCAAATCTAAGCATGCTTTTGGCAACTTGACCACGATAGCGCTTAATTAGCGCGGTAAGTCTGGCTTCGAGTTCAGGAAACTGGAATGGCTTAGTGAGAAAGTCGTCAACTCCAGAATCGAAACCGGTCAATAGGTCAGATTGTCCATTTAGTGCTGTCAGCATAAGAATAGGTGTCGTGCAGCCTTTAAGGCGCAGTTCTCGTGCCACCTGCATTCCATCTTTTTTTGGCATTATTACATCTAGAATAATGGCATCGAACGCATGAGATAAAGCAAGCGATAGGCCTAACTCACCGTTACTTGCGAAGTCCGCTTCCGCTTGCTTGACTTCAAGAAAGTCCGCCAATATGCCTTGTAGTTCTTCATTGTCTTCTACGACTAAGATCTGGCTGCCAGATAACACACTCATACATGTTTCCAATTCAATAGCGTGAATTGATGATAGCAAATTTGTGTCGATTTTTTGTCGAAACGCGATTGCTAAGTTGTAAAACCGCTTTGACAAAAACTCGACATCGACTCCTGCACACTGCTCTTATTTACTAAGGGAGTGTGTGATATGAAAACACCAAAATCATTAGTTTGTTTGGCTTTAAGTCTGGTGGCGCCTTGGGGTCAAGCCATAGAACTAATTGGGCAAACTGTCAGTTTGTCATCGGTAAATGTGGTTGCCGAAGTCAATGGCGTGATTGAAACCATGGACGTAGAGGTCGGTGATAAGGTTCAGCAGTACACGGTTATAGCTGAAATCAAAAAGCAAGACTTTCAGTTTGAACTAGCACGTACCACGGCCAATCTGGAACTAGCACAAGCGGAGCTCAAACTCAAACGTTCCGTATACGAACGTTATCAAGAGCTTATTAAAAACAACAACTTATCTGTCAATGAACTTGATATCGCCAAAGCTGATTACCTCAATGCCAAAGCATTACTTAAGCTGGCACAAATTGAACTTGATATTGCTCAGAAAAACTTCGAAGAGACAAGTATCCGAGCCGATATTGAAGGCTTTGTGGTGAGCCGTGATACACAAGTTGGTGCTTGGGTAAACCAAGGTGATTTGCTTTATCGACTTGTGAATATTGATACGTTGACGGTACGTCTGTTAGCTAGTGAGCATGATATGTCTTTGCTATCGGTGGGGCAGTCGATAGAACTTTGGGCAGAGACAAGTCCAGAGCAAAAAGTGGTGGCATCCATTGCTCGTATAGGAGTGGAAAT
Source organism: Vibrio sp. McD22-P3 (assembly GCF_021568915.1). Classification (NCBI taxonomy): domain Bacteria; kingdom Pseudomonadati; phylum Pseudomonadota; class Gammaproteobacteria; order Vibrionales; family Vibrionaceae; genus Vibrio; species Vibrio sp. McD22-P3. Next base: position 189,347 of record NZ_JAKGTN010000007.1, on the reverse strand, counting down.
GGATGTTCAGCATATGGCTTATCCGATTGAAATTGATATAAAAAACGCCGATTTTAAGCTGATACCAGGTATGTCGATGTATGCCACGACCGATGTTTCGCAAATCACAACTTCCGTGAAATAAGAGGCGATTTTGACCATGTTTTCTTTAATCTCCTATTTTGCTCGGCGCCCGTTTCTCGCCCGAATCATTACGATTATGGTATTAATGATGGGAGTGATTTCACTATACACTCTTAAACTGCAAGAATACCCCGATGTTGCCTTCGAATCCGCTGAGGTGACGACCCATTACCCAGGAGCAACGGCTTCCGATGTTGAAGTCAATGTTACTAATCCATTGGAGAAAGAGTTACGCACGGTAAAAGGTATTAACTTTTTTTCCTCTCAATCTGTGGATGGCTTTTCTGCAATAGAACTGGAGTTTCTTCCAGATGTCGATTCCACACAAGTTATGCGCGATATTCAACAAGCCGTCGATAGGGTGAGTGGTTTACCGAAAGATATCACTAACCCGCCACTAGTGACTCAAAAGCAAACATCTTCATTTTCTGTTCTATCGTTCGGCATCAGTGCTGTTGGCGAGACGCAAGGGAATGGAGAGTTACAAGAGTATGCGTACCACTTAGAACGTGCGATAAGCGCACTATCAGGTGTTCAAACTGTCACACTCTCTGGGTATAGCGAGCGAGAGTTTTGGGTAGAGATTGATCCTACAAAGGCGAGTCGTTATCAATTAACGTTTGCAGAGATAAGTAATGCAATTGTTCAGTCGAACTTGTCACAATCGGGCGGAATGGTACGCGCTAAAAACAGCGAGCAAAAGCTGATCACGATGACTCAAGTACAATCGGCGCAGGAAATTGGGAATATCGTTATTAAGGCGCTACCTAGCGGCACTATAGTGAAAGTTTCCGATGTTTCGCAAGTGATTGATACCTTTGCGAAAGCGACACAACAAGGAGTGATCAATGGTCATGATGCTGTGTTGTTCGATATCTCTAACAGCGGCAATGCGGATATCACTAAAACGGTCGCCAGTATCAAAGCGTTGTTAGAGCAAGAACAAACTACGTACCAGGGACAGTTCGTTTTTCAATATGGAATGAACCTCGCTGATGACATGAGCAATCGCTTTACTATCGTGTCGACCAACGGTGCTATTGGTCTTCTCTTAGTATTACTAGTTTTGAGCATGGTACTCAAAAGACAAGTTGCTTTTTGGGTTTCTATTTCAATTCCATTCTGCATATTGGGTGTCATGATCGTATTGCCGATGCTTGGGCTGAATCTCGATAGTATTACCTTGGCGGCATTGTTGTTAGTTATAGGAATCATTGTTGATGATTCAGTGATTGTTGCCGAAAGCATTTATCAACAAAAAGAGGCGGGGAAACAGGGCGTTGAAGCTGCAATTGAGGGAACTAAAGCGGTCATTAAGCCTATTTTGGCCAGCTTGACGACTACGGCCTTGGTATTCCTTCCGATGATGTTTATTCCCGGTATTATGGGGAAAGTGATTGTCGTTATCCCAATTACGGTTATTACCGCACTGTTGTTTTCTCTTGGTGAATGTACCTTTACCTTACCTGCACACCTTTCTGGATCGTTAGAATCAAAGCGTGCTACTTCAGACAAATTTACTAAGGTAGCTAGCTGGTATCAGCGGATGTTGACCAAATGTCTTCGCTACAAAAAGTCCGTTATTACCGCGGCGATCGTCGTTGCATTAGCAGGGACGAGTCTAGTGATGACTCTTAAATTAGATATCTTTCCTTCACAAGCTGCAAAATATGTAGAGGTACATACCGAGGTAAAGCCGGGAACCTCGTTAGAAAATGTTCGCGTAATGCATGCGAGAATCGAGCAGGCAATAAAGTCACTACCCGTAGACGAACTCGACAGTTTTGAAATGACTTATCAATCGCCGGTGAGTACAGGTCGAATCAACTTGAGTGATTATAGCCAACGAAAGCGCACAGCAGATGAGATCGTCGCTGAACTGAATCGTAAGGTTGCCAGTTACAGTGACCAGGTGTTTGTTAAGTTTTCCATTGATGCAGGAGGACCGCCTCCAGGAGAGCCTATCGAAGTACGTGTCTTGGGAGGACTGGAGCATGATCGTCAACAAGCGGTCGAGTTGGTATCTAAATGGTTAGCCGAGCACTCTGGTCTTGCGAATGTTACTAACAGTGAAGCCTTAAAAGATCCTCAATTAAAAATAGTGCCACAGCACACATGGCTAGCGAAATATGGACTCACGGTAGCGGACCTTGCTAATACACTACGTATTGCCTTTGATGGCGAGAAAATCACTTCCACGTGGTTAAGCACCCGAGAAGTCGATATCCGTATGATTTTAAATGAAGACTACCGATCTCTAGAAAAGTTAGCGACAACAAAGATCTATACCTCAGATGGAAAACAAGTCCCGTTGAGTCGTTTGGCAAGAGTAGAGCAAATTGACTCCCCTAGACTGATCAAACATTACAATGGACAGCGAGAAGTGACAGTAACAGCACAGATAACGGATGATGCCCTAAGCTCAGTAGCACTGTCGAACGAGTTACTTACTGAACTACAGGGTAAATACGCTGCTACAGTAACTATTGATATTGGCGGTGAAGCGGAAAAAACTAATGAAACCATGAGTGGATTTATTGTTGCTTTTCCTTCCGCTATGGTGGCGATCTATTTTGTTCTCGCGATCATGTTTAATTCGCTACTTCAACCACTCTTAGTAATGGCAGTAATTCCATTTGCTGTTGTTGCATCGTTGATGGCATTGGTTGTGCACTTTCAAGCGTTGTCTTTATTCGCGTTGATAGGAGTGCTCGGAATGGCTGGAGTCGTTGTGAATAACGCTTTGGTTCTCATTAATCGAATCAACGAACTAAGAGCTGATGGAAATTGTGGTGTTGATGCGGTTATAGAGGCATCCGTAAGTCGACTGCGCCCAATATTATTAACCTCCTTGACAACAGTAGTGGGCTTATTACCACTCGCTTACGGTATAGGTGGCACTGACGTTTATATGGGGCCGATGTCGTTAACACTCGGCTATGGTTTATTGTTTTCGCTACCGATTGTCTTATTGGTTGTTCCAGTTTTGTATAGTTTGTGTTTTGTCTGTGAACGTGAACCGATGAATACCTAGAGTGTGTTTATAAGCAGTATACGATTGATAGAAAAATACATCATGTGTATGCACTCATGCGTCACTTTGGGCACATGGCTCCAATTTAAGCCAATCTAGATAATTAATCTTTACGTATAGTATCTTAATGCTAAGCTAAGAGGTGTTTGCTTTTTTATGCCACTAGTTTCTTTAGCCGAAGTCTAAGAGACGTAATCTATTTAGGTACACTATGAGAAAAATGACATTAACCTTGCTAGCACTTACCGTATCCGTTAGTGGCAGTGTGTCTGCCCAAGAAGCGTTGACGGGGTGTGCGGCCAAAGAGCAGCGACTCAAAACCAAGCTGGAATATGCTAAAAAGTATAACAACACTCATGAGATCCAAAGCCTCGAATTAGCCATAGAGAATGTTCAAAATTACTGCACTGATGAAAAGCTCTATAAGGAACGAATGCAGAAAGTGGAGAGCAAGAAGAAAAAGGTAGCGGAAAGAGCTCAAGAGCTGGAGCAAGCAAAAGCTAAGGGTGATCAGAAAAAAATCAACAAAAAGGAGCGCAAACTAGCGGATGCTGAAGAAGAGTTACAGGAGGCAATTTCAGAGTTATCTGAGTGATTATTCTCTATTCGAAAGCACACAAATAGCTCCTGTATGATCGAGTAGGCACTCTCGCGATAGAAGTGCCTACCAAGAACTGATTACTGTTTGTCGAACTTATTGAAGCATGCTGGTATAAACCTGCTGGCCCAAAGTAGTTAAAGTGTATACCTTGCCGTTGTCCTTAGTTACCAGCCCACAGTTTACAAGTTGTCTTAAGTGGAAGTTGAATTTCGTATGATCCTCGATACCGACAATTCGGCATAGATCCATGAACTTAATTTTGTGGTGTACTTTTAGTTGTCTCACTACGGTGCGGCGAATTGGGTTCGATAGTGCGCTGAATACTTGGTCACGAGACTCGGCATTTTGCACGTCCTTAGGAGAGCGCTCTGCATGAACACGTTTGAGTGTGACGGAGAGTGCGGATAGGTTAAATGGTTTAGTCAGAAACTCATCAGCGCCTTTTTTCATGGCGTCAACCGCAAGGTCTACCGTAGCAAATGCGGTAGTGACAATTACACCAATATTGGGTTGGAATCGGCGTAGTGTTGTCAGCGCATCAATGCCAGTGATTCCACCCATCACCACATCGAATAGGGCTAGGTCAAACGTCTTTTCTTTCGCGAGATCAAGAGCATCTTCGGCATTATCGACGGCGGTGACTTCAAAGCCTTCAAGTGATAATGCTTCCTCCAATACTTCTCTTAAGTCCGTATCATCTTCAGCTAAAAGTAGTTGCAGTTTCATTATTTAACTCCTGGTAGTTTGAACTCAACAAGTAGCCCCGGGCAAACATTCGAGAATGTAATAGAGCCGTTATGTTGTGTGGCAATTTGTTTAACGAGGGCAAGGCCCATACCGGTACCTTTGCCTTTTGGTTTAGTGGTAAAGAAAGGTTGTGTCGCCTTCTCTAAGGTTTTAGGGGACATTCCTGTACCCCAGTCGCGTACTTTCAATGACACTTTGTCATGATCTTTTTGAACTCTGATGGCTAGCTTGCGTTGATTGGCGCTGGCATCAAGAGCATTGGATACAAGGTTGATAACGACTTCTTCAAGCAAGGCTTTATCGCCTCTGACATAGAGTTTAGGGTCGATATCTAACGTCAGGTCATATTGAGCAAGACGGTAGCGAAGCATATCGAGAGCGGCATTCACTATGCTCTCAACATGCACTCGCTCCCGCTCAATACTGTGCTGATGTGAGTAACGTAGTACTTCTTGGCTTATGCAAGCCGCTCGCTCAAGTCCTCGACGTATACGGACGATTTGACGGTCTGCGATTTCTAGGTTCTCGCGATTCTGCTCTAACAAATCACAACTCATAAGAGCACTGCTAATAGGTGTTTTTATTTCATGGGCGATGGCTGAAGATAGTTCTCCAAGCTCTTTTAACTTCTGATTTTGTAGAGACAGTGATAGTGCTTCTTCTATTTGTTGTTTTCTTTCGAGATCAAACATCTTCAATGCTTGCCACAGTGTTGCCAATAGCATGACAGCACCAACACAGCGGAAGACCAAGACCCAAGCTCCATACTGAGCAAAAACAAGGGCGCTGCCGAGGCCGTATATGAAAAAGGCAATGCCAGATAGCAAGAAGTACAGATGGTTGGGAACATCTTGTTCTTCTAACTGTTTTGAATACAACGCAAGACCAACCCCTGCAACACAGCTAGCGATCAAGCTAAAAAGGAGTCGTGCGTTGCGAGTGGCGCTAATGGTAAAGGCGTAAAAATCTTGAGTAGAAAACTGATAGAAGGAAACCGCGAGTAAGAGAGTCGCTAGGCCTAACCAGACACGGCGAACGGTTTTAGCAATAGTGGCATCTAGAAGTTCGGTCATCTTCCATGCGAATAGGTTTAAAGGAAGATAGGCAATAACAAACTTTAATAGAAGTAGTACTTCCATCGGTTTCGTAATGACGAACTCTTGTTGGTAAATAGCAAGATACAATTCGCTCCACTCATGGAAGCCAAGCACCAATCCAGAAATGCCTAAGTAAGGAAGAACTTTAGCAATTTTTATTTCACTGCTGGACATATCGCGCAGTAATATCGCGAAAAATAGCGTTATAAATGCTAGTCCGTAAATGAGATAAATCTTAAATACAAAGAGAGTATCCATGAGTAATATTGTTTACAAGATAATCAGTATTAGTGTTATAGCACTTCTCTATGTGATCTCTATCACTGATATCTTACTTTCTATTTTTGAAAATGAACAAATGTAAGAATGTATAAAAACATATTAAGGCATTGATATATAAGGGTTGACGGTGGGGTTGTTGAGTGATTTGTCGCTAGGTTGTTACTAATGTAGTTAACTTGAGTGACAAAGCGTTACATTAACGAAGCGTGGTGGTAGAAGGAAAATTTATAAGGACTAGAAATAAAAAAATCACTCCTTGAAAGTCTATTCTGTTGGGTGGGGAAGAATAAACGATCAAGGAGTGAAATATAATTAAGCAAATATAATCTAAGTTGATAAGTGTATTTATCAAAAAATAGTAAAGGTTAAATGTAAATAACTAAAGAGTTCACATCCTTGTGAATAAGTTAGTCTGTAAGTATTGGCTTACTATATAAACGTAGCTTGATCATTAATGGAATACAAATAAATAAATCCTCCAAAAATGAAATGATAAGTTTCGCTAATTATTATTTATATTATCACTTTGTTGGGTGTATCTTTCTTCTCGCAAGCTGTGTAGATAAATAACTACATTTTGCGTCGATGATAAATTTAGTTATCCATTAATTAATTTAGTCGGTAATTAAATTTATCAATATGTTTTAAATACAATTAAGGATTGCTGATGCAAGCTAGTATCCCCAGCGAAGATATAATGCTAGCTGGGAAGCGGATATTATACAGCCAGTTGATGCTTGGGTCGGTATTTATACTCTACGAGCTCTTTTTTAAAGACAAACTAGATATAGAATCGGCGTTAATCGGAGTGATTATTGCAGTTGTACCTCCGTTCATAGGCATGATATTCGCGTCGCTAAAAGCTAAATATAAGCCGCAACAAAATTTAAAAGATCTGATGCGTTTGAGTCGCAATATCAAGATGATCTACACCATAGTGATGTTCATTTTGACATTTCGATTTATGGAACTGAGTAACGTTACTGTATTAGCCGGATATTGCATTACGGTATTAGGTTTCTTTATCAGTCCAATGCTTAAAGATCAGCAAACCATTGAACTACAGAGGAAAGCGTAATGGAAAACGTTCAATCAGCACATGACTATATTGAACACCATTTGACGTTCTGGACTTCGGGTGATGGTTTTTGGGGCATAAACCTAGACTCAATGTTGATGGTTTGGTTACTGGGTATCGTCTTTATCGTAGGCTTTCGCTATGCGGTTTCCAAGGCGACAAGTGGGGTTCCTAGCCGATTGCAATGTCTCGTTGAATTGGTGTTTGAGTTTGTCGACGGACTGGTAAAAGAAATTTTTCAAGCACAAGATAAACTAATAGGTCCATTGGCTCTGACTATCTTTGTTTGGGTATTCTTGATGAATGCTATCGATTTATTACCTATCGATTTTATTCCAGCCTTTACCCGAGCAATAGGACTTGGTCACTTTAGAGACCTACCATCAGCGGATGTTAATGTCACCATGTCAATGGCGTTAGGAGTATTTATTCTAGTCCTTGGTTATACCTTTAAACATAAAGGCATAAAAGGATTTATTAAAGAACTGACTACTCAGCCATTTTCACATCCTTTGTTATATCCGGTGAACCTGGTTCTTGAATTGGTCACACTAATTTCAAAACCTATTTCATTAGGTCTGCGACTATTTGGCAATATGTATGCGGGTGAGATGATATTTATTCTTATCGCACTAATGCCATGGTGGATGCAATGGGCGTTAAGTGTTCCGTGGGCATTGTTCCATATATTAATTGTCGGATTACAAGCGTTTATATTTATGGTTCTCACTGTTGTCTATATGGGCATGGCAGTAGAAGAACATCACTAATTCAAACTTAATTTACTAAATATATTTCTCAGGAGTTGTTATGGATATTGTAAGTGCTGTTTTATATGTAGCAGGTGCACTTCTAATTGGTCTTGGTGCGGCGGGTGCGGCAGCAGGTATCGGTAACCTTGCCGGTAAATACCTAGAGGGTGTGGCACGTCAACCAGATTTAACCCCGATGCTTCGTACTCAGTTCTTCATCATGATGGGTCTAGTGGATGCGGTTCCTATGATTGGTGTTGGTATTGGTCTCTACATCATCTTCGCAGTGGCTTAATTGATTTTTAATAAGTAAACATTGGTGAGGATGTTATGAACCTAAATGCAACCATGCTGGGTCAAGCAATCTCCTTCGTTATCTTCGTTTGGCTTTGCATGAAATATGTGTGGCCACCATTGGTAACACTGCTTGACGAGCGTCGAGACGAAATCGCGACTGGTATTAAGAATACTGCAGCCGCGGCAAAAGAACTTGAACTAGCAAAAGCAAACGGTGAGAGCATCGTTGCGGAAGCGCGCGAAAAAGCACAATCCATTATTGAGTTAGGACAGCAACGTCAAAACCAATTAGTGGAAGAAGCGGCAGAGCTAGCGCAAAAAGAGAAAGCGAAAATCATCGCTGAAGGTAAAGCTGAGGTAGAGAGCGAAAAGAGCAAGGTTCGTCAGGAGCTGAAATCTGAAATGGCAGATTTAGTGATTGAAAGTGCCAGCAAACTGATTCGCAAAAACCTTGATTCTAAGAGTAACCGTGAGCTTGTTGAGCACATGATTAGCGAAATGTAGGGGTAAATCAGATGAATGACTTTACCTCAATTGCTCAACCCTATGCCAAAGCTGCGTTTGACTTTGCCCTTGATGAGGCACTGCTCGATGAGTGGGGACAAGCGTTAGGGCTTTTAAAAATGGTGGTGTCACAACCCGCGGTCGTCGAGGTGATTGAAGACCTTGAAGAGGAAAGTTCAGAGCAAGTCTTGCTCGATATGATACTGACCTCGTGTGATGAGTGGCTTAGCCAATACGTTAAGAACTTCTTACGTGTTATGGCTGAAAACAAGAGACTCAAGCTACTGGCAACCACTGTTGAGCTGTTCTTTGAAATGAAAGCGGAATATGAAAAAACCATGGAAGTTTTGGTTTACACCGCAGAGCCATTGGAACAAGACCAATTGGTGGATATTAAGAACGCGCTTGAAGCTAAGTTTGGCAAAACGGTAACGATAGAACAGCAAATTGATCCATCCCTTGTTGGTGGAGTGATGATTAAAGCGGGCGAGCAGGTGTTAGATGGAAGTATTTACTCATCGTTACACCGTCTTGCTGTCAACCTACACGCATAGTAGGGGAAAGAGATGCAATTGAATTCAAATGAAATTAGTGAACTGATCAGAGAGCGCATCGCCAATTTTGACATGGCGAGTGAGGCGAGAAATGAAGGAACCATCATTTCGGTCAGTGACGGTATTATCACCATTCACGGTCTTGCGGATGCTATGCAAGGTGAGATGATTGAGTTACCAGATAACCGTTTTGCCCTAGCGCTTAACTTAGAACGCCACTCTGTTGGTGCGGTAGTGATGGGCCCTTATGCTGACCTTTGTGAAGGGATGAAGGTCCGTGGTACGGGTCGTATCTTAGAAGTGCCAGTTGGCCCTGCGCTGCTTGGCCGTGTGGTGAACACTTTGGGTCAGCCTATCGATGGCAAAGGCGAAGTGAAAGCTGAACGCTTTGACCCTGTAGAAGTGATTGCACCGGGTGTAATCGACCGTAAATCAGTAGATGAGCCAATTCAAACTGGTTACAAAGCGGTTGATGCTATGGTGCCAATCGGTCGAGGTCAGCGTGAGCTGATTATCGGTGACCGTCAAACAGGTAAGACGGCGATGGCTATCGATGCCATCATCAACCAACGTGACACTGGCGTTAAATGTATTTATGTCGCGATTGGCCAAAAAGCCTCAACGATTGCTAACGTGGTTCGTAAGCTAGAGGAACATGGCGCACTAGCAAACACCATTATTGTGGTGGCGTCAGCATCAGAATCTGCTGCATTACAATACCTGGCACCGTATTCAGGCTGCACCATGGGTGAATATTTCCGTGACCGCGGCGAAGATGCATTGATCATCTACGATGACCTGTCTAAACAAGCTGTTGCTTACCGTCAAATCTCACTACTACTAAAACGCCCACCGGGTCGTGAAGCGTTCCCAGGTGATGTTTTCTATCTTCACTCACGTCTTCTAGAGCGCGCAGCTCGAGTTAATGAGGGTTATGTAGAGCGTTTTACTAATGGTGAAGTTAAAGGTCGTACTGGCTCGTTAACCGCATTACCGATCATCGAAACACAAGCGGGTGACGTATCTGCGTTTGTACCGACTAACGTTATCTCAATTACCGATGGTCAAATCTTCTTGCAGACTCAGCTGTTTAACTCTGGCTTACGCCCTGCTGTGGACCCTGGTATCTCAGTATCGCGTGTAGGTGGTGCAGCACAAACCAAGATCATCAAGAAGCTCTCTGGAGGTATTCGTACCGCATTGGCTCAGTACCGCGAGCTAGCTGCCTTCGCGCAGTTCTCATCTGACTTAGATGAAGCGACTCGTAAGCAGCTTGACCACGGTGAAAAAGTGACCGAACTCATGAAGCAAAAGCAGTACGCACCAATGTCTGTTGCGAATCAAGCATTAGTCATCTTCGCAGCCGAAAAGGGTTTCTTGGAAGATGTGGCACTGAACAAGCTCGCGGAGTTTGAAGATGGTTTGGTGGCTTTTGCCAAACAGACTCAAGCTGATCTACTCGAAGAGATCAACAAAACTGGTGATTACAACAAGGAAATCGAAGGCAAGCTTTATACGCTGCTAGAAGAGTTTTCTGCGCTGCAATATTAACCATCAACCAAGTAGGAGTCAGTAATGGCAAATACCAAAGAGATACGCACCAAGATTGCGAGTATTCAAAGTACTCAGAAAATCACCAGTGCGATGGAGATGGTGGCGGCAAGCAAAATGCGTAAGGTTCAAGACAATATGGAAGCGTCTCGACCTTATGCAGACAACATGAAAAAAGTAATCAGTCACGTGTCTGGCGGTACGTTGGAATATAGCCATCCGTATCTGCAAGAGAGAGAAGTTAAGCGGGTTGCTTACATCATTATCTCTTCAGACCGAGGCTTATGTGGCGGTTTAAATACCAACTTGTTCCGAAAAGTTTTGTCTGAAATGCAAAGCTGGCAGGAGCAAGGTGTCGAAGTTGACACCACATTGATTGGTTCAAAAGCAATCAGCTTTTTTCAATCATCAGGGCGTGTCATTGCTCAAACCTCAGGTTTGGGAGACCACCCAAAGCTCGAAGAGCTACTGGGTACTGTCCACGCCATGATGGAGCATTACGCAGAAGGGCAGATAGACCGACTATTTCTGGTTTATAGCCAATTTGTAAACACCATGACGCAACAACCTACCGTGATGCAGCTGTTACCGTTTCCTAAGCAAGAAGAAGCGGAAAAAGAAACACGTTGGGACTACATCTACGAGCAAGCACCAAGAGATATCTTGGACCATTTGATGCTGCGCTACGTTGAGTCTCTTGTGTATCAAGGTGTGGTAGAGAGCATTGCTTGTGAACAAGCAGCGCGAATGGTTGCGATGAGAGCCGCAACGGACAATGCAGGTCAGTTAATTGATGACTTGCAACTCGTGTTCAACAAAGCACGTCAGGCAGCGATCACTCAAGAGTTGAGTGAGATTACCGCCGGCGCTCAAGCGGTGTAACAGGATTCAGAGGTAAGATTATGAGTATTGGCAAAATTGTCAAAGTCATCGGTGCCGTTGTCGACGTAGAGTTCGAACAAAACAGCGGTCCGCGAGTATACGACGCTCTAAAAGTCGTAGGTGATGAAAACAGCTCACTTGTTTTAGAAGTACAACAACAACTTGGTGGCGGTGTGGTTCGCTGTATCGCAATGGGCTCATCCGATGGCCTAAGACGTGGTCTGCAAGTAGAAACTACAGGTAGTCCAATTACCGTACCTGTAGGTGAGGAAACACTAGGGCGTATTATGAACGTTCTAGGCCAACCTATCGATGAGTGTGGTCCAATTGGCGAACAAGCGTCATATGAGATTCACCGTCCAGCGCCTAGCTACGAAGATCAGTCAAACAGTACTGAACTACTTGAGACTGGCGTGAAAGTTATCGACTTGATTTGTCCATTTGCTAAGGGCGGTAAAATCGGTCTGTTCGGAGGCGCTGGTGTAGGTAAGACCGTCAACATGATGGAACTTATCAACAACATCGCGAAAGCGCACTCAGGGCTTTCGGTGTTCACTGGTGTTGGTGAGCGTACTCGTGAAGGTAACGACTTCTATTACGAGATGAAAGAAGCAGGTGTTCTAGACAAAGTGGCCATGGTTTATGGTCAGATGAACGAGCCACCGGGTAACCGTCTTCGTGTTGCTTTGACAGGCTTAACCATGGCGGAACGCTTCCGTGATGAAGGTCGTGATGTACTGTTATTCGTGGATAACATTTATCGTTACACCTTGGCGGGTACAGAGGTATCAGCGTTGTTAGGTCGTATGCCATCAGCAGTAGGTTATCAGCCAACGCTGGCGGAAGAGATGGGTGTACTGCAAGAACGTATCACGTCTACCAAAAATGGCTCGATTACGTCGATTCAAGCGGTGTACGTACCAGCGGATGACTTAACGGATCCATCGCCAGCAACGACGTTCGCTCACTTGGACGCAACGGTTGTACTGTCACGTAACATTGCAGCACTTGGCCTTTATCCTGCGATCGACCCGCTAGACTCAACGTCTCGCCAGCTTGATCCGCAAATAATTGGTCAAGAGCACTACGACACAGCGCAAGCGGTACAAAAAACACTGCAACGTTATAAAGAACTCAAAGACATCATTGCCATCTTGGGTATGGATGAACTTTCCGAAGAAGACAAGCAACTGGTATCTCGAGCTCGTAAGGTAGAGCGTTTCTTAACGCAGCCGTATCACGTAGCTGAGGTCTTTACTGGACAGCCAGGGGTGTTTGTACCTTTGAAAGACACTATTGCGGGCTTCCAAGGTCTGCTTAACGGTCAATATGACGATATCCCAGAACAAGCATTTATGTACTGCGGCTCTATCGACGAAGTGCTTGAGAAAGCGAAAACACTGTAAGGGGTGACGTGATGGCAATAGGTGTTTCACAAACAACCTTTCAACTCAATGTGGTGAGTGCGGAAGGGACGCTGTATTCAGGGCCAGCTCATGCAATCGCCGTTGCCGGAGCGGATGGTGAGCTCGGGATTCGTCCCGGCCACTCCCCATTAATCAGCAAGATCAAGCCAGGTGTTGCAAGAATTCTTGGTGATCTCAAGCAACCAGAGCAGATCTTGTATGTATCGGGTGGCTTGGTAGAAGTACAGCCTGACGTGGTTACCGTACTCGCAGATACGGCATTACACGGCAAAGATATTGATAAAGCTCGAGCGGAAGCGGCGCGCCGCGCAGCCGAAGAGAACATTAACAAGTATACCGACGACGTTAATTTTGCTCAGGCGCAGCTCGAACTTGCAAAAGCACTGGCTCAACTACGAGCGGTAGAACTTACCGTTGCGCGAGCTAGATATTAAAACCGGAGGAAAGATCATGAGAACAGTTATTGAGTTTACACAAAGTGGTCGCTACATGGACCGAGCTTGGGAAGGTGAGATCTTAGCAGAAAAAGGGGTCCAGAAAGCAGTTTCTCCATCACTGGCTATGCGTCTAGTGAGTTTGGGCAGTGCGATTGCGATTTTTGGACCAGATGGAAAACCACTGACCGTGGATGATAACGAAGAGTTCAAACCAGAAGACAAGAAATAACACAAGCAACGATGAGGCTCGAATCTCATTAGCTAACAGGACGAACCCGGCAACGAAACTTTAAAGGCTCATATTCACCAATGAAGGCTTTGATGTTTCTAAAACAAGAACTGGCTATACCGTCCTCTCAGCTCCGTTGAGTTGAACTCAGCACTCAACAAACCGGACACTGAGGTGAGGTCAATCTATATAAGTGACTCCATCGCCACTTATCCAGATTGGTTTCAGCACTTAGCCGTCACTCTTTTCATAGTTGGGAGTGACGGCTTTTTCTTTTCTACAGCCGCTTATTTTTAGCGTTAAACTTAACGATTATTTGCTTGTTCTACTTCTATAGCCTTTTGGTAGTTTGGGTTTTGTTCGAGCTGTTCAGAGTAGCGCTGAATGTTTGTGTATTGGTTAATGACGCCTAAATTCGCGACAACATCCACCACGAACGACATCATGATGTCTGCACCAGTCAAACGATCTTCAATCAGATAGCGTTTACCCTCAAGTTGCTGATTCAAAAAATCTAATACTTTGTTTTGTTCCATATCTGCATAACTTGATAGGAAGGCAGTTTCTGCAGGCTCTTTTGCAAGAAACACTTTCAGGAGTAGCGGAAGCATCGCAGAACTTTCTGCAAAGTGTAACCAAGTCAGATAATCGGCATAGACAGGGCTTTGACGAGCTGGTGCCAATTGGTCTGCGCCAAATCGCTCGATAAGATATTCAGTAATAGCGCCGGATTCGGTAATGATTTGGCCGTCTAATTCTATTACTGGAGATTTGCCTAGCGGGTGTACAGATTTCAGCTCTGGCGGTGCAAGAAATGTCACTGAGTCACGCTGATATGGGACGACTTCATAATCGAGACCAAGCTCTTCTAGCAGCCAAATAATTCTTTTTGAACGAGAGTGATTGAGATGGTGAAGCTTGATCATATCGATATCCTTGAAAATATATTGTGTGCAATATAATTGTTACCTATTTAATTTGATAAGGCAATAGAATAATGGCTAACACTGACAATTAATGACCTGTTAATACAGTAAGTCTTCATCACTGTTATTAGAATGAGGACCAAAAATAAGCAACGGTTGAGGAGCAGGGATGAAACGTTGTATAGGCTTACTATTCTTTATCAGTGCATTATCTAGTGCGGGAGAGTTTTCTTCTGTCGAATCGCCTGTTGCTGGATGCCCAGGTGATTTCTTTACCCAGAAAGCCCGAGTCTTTGACGTGGTTACGATTTGTGCCACCTCATCGGTACCCCAAGATAAGCTCAAACATGCCGCCAATGTGACCGCACAATGGCTAGACAACGATCAAAACGGTCAGATTGATGAACCGAATATCATAGAGCCGCTTAGAAGTAATCACGCTACTTTGTTGATGAGCAAATCAGGCTTTAGTGATGATGCATTTGAAAAGCTCGAACCCTACTTTGACCATATGTTAGGGCAAGATTTATCGGCAGATGAAACTGCACCGAAGTTTGGGCGAGATGCGTCGCAAGAAGAGATACATCATTTGATAGTCAATGCGGGTTGGCAGCCGTATTTACCAGCGGTATTTAGCGACAAAAAGGCAAAACAAAGTGCGCTGTATCAGCAATGGCAGCTAGCCGAGCAAAAGGGATTGTACAATTATGATGACCCAACGTGTGATGATGCGTGCAAAACCGTCGAGTTCTTTTACTTGGCAACTGCAGCGTATTTAGGGTCCAGTGCTGATTTGCAAAGTGATGAAATGCGAGTAAAAAGTCGCAAAGAGTTGAGGCATTTATTGCCAGATTTAGTCTCTTTAATGGAGTCTAGGGACTATCATTACCCGACCCATCTTTGGCCAGATGGTCAATATCGATATTCAGGGAATATCACGCTAACCTCGCAGACAGATTGATGACAAAAAAGGCGCTTAAGCGCCTTTTTTGTTGCGGTCGAATTATTGAAGATAGGCATTCAACATCCAGAGTAGTTTCTCTTGCTCGCGAATATAGTCGCCCATCAATGCTGCAGTACCCTCGTCACTCGCTTCGCCAGCTTGCTCTAGGATTTCGCGCTGTTTATTGATAAGCACAGAGAAACCATTTACTAGGCCAGAGACACACTCTTTACCGCGAAAGGCATTTTGGTGCTCTTCAATTGCACTTAGCTCTAGATAGCGACTAAAGCTATGGTCTGGAGTATGACCAATAGTCAGAATACGCTCAGCAAGCTCATCGATCTTAGTTTGTAAGTCCGTGTAGATTTCCTCGAACTTAGCGTGCAATTCGAAGAACTGTTCACCTTTGATATTCCAATGATAACCACGAGTGTTCATGTACAACACCTGATAGTTAGCGAGTAGCTGATTAAGTTCAATCGCAATTGAGTCAGAAGCTGCTTGGTCTAGACCGATAAAATTAGTGTTTGTCATAATACTGTCCTCTTTAAATCAGAGTGGAATCTTATTTCGTTGAGGCCAGTATATGAGTAATACCAACTTAGGTTAAATCGATTGTAAATATTGTATTGATAGCTAAATGCTATCAATTTTAAGTATGAACCTTTACCCCATTTAGTGACTAAAAATCACCTCTTCGTTGGGAACGCGGTGACGCTCGCCGTAAATACCTTCGTCGGTACGAACACCACAACTGATGATCATGGTAATTTCATCATTGTCACCTAAGCCGAGAAGTTGTTTTGCTCTCACCGAGTCAAAGCCTTCCATCGGGCAAGTGTCATAGCCCTGCTCGCGCATTGACAACATAAAGGTCATAGAGGCAAGAGCCGCACTCTTATGTAAACAGACTCTAACGTCTTCCTTACTGACTTCACGCACCATCGGTTTGTTTCTGCCAAGCCAGAAGCTGTATATTTTGCGCACTACCCCACGGATGCCAAGTGAGTCATTGTTATAAACCATTGGGATCAGTTTGTCGTAATACTTAAATGCTCGCTTTGAGGTCTCATCTTCGCGGCCGTTAAAGTTGCTGCGGACAATATCTGCATTCATCTTGGCGCGTTGCTTCCATTTGTTTGGTGTCACCGTCACCACAACTAATTCGTTTGCGGTTTTAGCGGCATTTTGCCCCATGCAGATTTCACTCAATGCAGCGCGTTTGTCTTCGCTGATCACACGGTGGAAGGCCCACATCTGCATATTGCTACTGTTCGGGCTTAGCGTGGCGTGTTCAAGGGCCTTTTTAACGGCATCGTGGTCAAAGGTCGCGCTCTGGTCGTATTTACGAACAGAGCGACGAGTATTAAGAAGAAGTTCTAGATGAGATGGGTGGCTCATTGCAGTGTCCAATCATTGAAATTGGACACTTTCTAACAGGTCTTATCGAGGTTCACAAGAGCTTGCCGTAATTGGTTTAGGCAAACCTCTTAGCTTTTTAAATGCAAGTGGTGTTTTTTCTAACAAGATAACTAACAGGTACGAGCCAAATAGCGTTCCAAAGAACACAATGAGATCACGTGTCCACTGGGTTGCGCCCAACATTCCCGCAATATTATTCATGTAGATAGTGACGAGCAGGTGTACCACATAAATAGGAAGTACCCACTTCGCTAGGTCATGCCAGACTTTATGGTTCCCCAAGTTTGGATGATTCAGAAGCCAGAAGAAAATGCCAGTCGACCAAAAAACAGTGCCAAGTAGGAAGTCATTCATGTTGAACACTTGCCCAAGAGAGTTGAGATAAAACGCTTCAAAGAAGTGCAGCAACATGCCGAACAACGCAAGCACCACCGCTTGTGTCGAGGTTATTGACCACTCTCTACGTCTTACTTCAAATCCTATTGCGACCATCAAAAAGCTAAAAAATGGCCCATTTCGACTAAAGATCGGTGTTTCGATTTCGGTAATGTTCAAGTAACTGCCCGCCATTAAGCCATGAACGTAGAAGATGGCGGCGAATGGCAGTAGAAGTGATCGGCACTTATTGTCTACAAACCATGCAATCATTAAAACCGCTAACGCAAGCGATGGAATAAACCACAAGTGTACTAATCCGCCTTCAAACAGTGAGTTGAGCGGACTTTGTAGCAAATAGTTCCAATAACCTTGACGCTCAGCTAAATAACCATGTTCGGCCACTACGGCTAAATTGAAAGGCAATACTAAATAAATCGCGCTCCAAATCACCCAAATGAGCATCAAAGGCAAAGTGTAAGCCTTGGTGGTTTGATATGGCTTTTCGTTTAGCTTGGGATAGATAAGATATCCAGCAATAAGGAAAAACAACGGAACGGCAAATCGAGCAAGTTGATTGGTGATGTAGTTAAGCCAAGGCTCACCGTTAATAAACCCGTAATCCATAAAGAGCTGACAATGGATGAAAATGACGGCGATCAGAGCGATGACTCTAGCGAATTCGAAGCTGGCAATTTTCTGCTTTGATGACATAAATGGAGGTAACAATCTCTTAGTAATACTTCGAAGCAAACAGTACCATCTAGCCCATTTTTAGCAGTGTTCAAAGTCAATAATTGCGTCTCTGACCTGATGTGAATTGCAACAATTTGTTGTATATCGCAGTTTTGACTAATCAGATGTTGACTATTCTTACACGTTTCTCGTGCTACATATCAGAATACTTGATAGGACCTATTTTGTCCTGTGCTGTCCGATTCACTAAAGTACCCTTACTGAAGCACTTTAATGCTTTGGTACCTTAAGCTTGTAATTAACTTGAATCACTGATTTAAGTCTTGATTGACACATGGTGTAGACGCACTTTTCCAATCTCAACGGTTCCCAACTAGGAGCCGTTTTTTTCTCTCATTTTTCTCGCACGTAAAGTTAAGTTTATCTGAACGATATTTAGATATTACTTGATATATTGAACGTCTATCTCTGAGTAGTATTCATCTGTAACGTGATGAGCAGGAGTGGCTATGTGTGAGTTAGATGAAGGTTATGATGACCTCAATTTTGAATTAAATGAGAGTGAGGTTGAGTTTCTTGGTTGGAATGACAAAGAATGGTTAATAGAGTTATTGGTGTTTTTACTGATTTTAGTCGGTGCCGTTGCAATTGTTACCTATCGAGTGTGTTTCGATGGTTAAAGATCTTCAAGAGGCGAAAGCAATACGCAGACGGCCCCTCTGCTGGAGTTTCTATTTCATCGGTTTATTAGCGGTTGCGATGGGAGTGCTAATCGGAGTGATGGCCACTTCTTAGTATTGGAAGCGACCATTTATTGACGGCTTAACAACAACTGTTAATAGCCTACTGCTCGTGCCAACGATTCTTGTATGCACTCGAATAATCAGGTGTTTCGATACTAGGATGGAGATCATCGCAAGGCTCAAGCGGTCCTATAACGGTGCGGTAGGGTAGAATGCCTGCCCACGCTTTTAGATCGAGATCCTCTTTGTCGTCATTGACTCCATGACGGCCAATTTTCACCGAAGCTTCGTTGAGCTCAATAGCAAGCACGTCCGTTGCGGTGAGCTCTTTATCGTTGCTGAGGCGAACTTCTTCAGTTCTACCTGGTGCAATATGCTCAACAAAGTGGTTTAACACTCGGTCTTTCTCTTTATTTTCTTCAATGTTTTCAAATTGGCCAAAGACGATTGCACTTCGATAGTGTGCACTATGATGGAAAGCGGAGCGGGCCAATACCCAGCCATCAAACAGGGTAAACGTTAAGCAGGTTTTTTGTCCCGCTTTGAGCGTACGAAGCAAACGACTGTTCTTGGCGCCGTGTATATAGACTTTATTGTCCAATCGCCATGCCAGCATAGGAATCACGATAGGACCGTTGTCATCATTGATGGCGACGTGGGCAATTAATGACTCATCAATAATGTCATAGAGTGCTTGTGGGTCGAAGACAGCTTTATGGCTGCCTTTCTTAATCTGTGTTCTTGTCGTGTTTGAAAGCACTGGCGTTCTCCATTCGATTGCAGTTAACGCCAAAGTAAATAATATTTGGTACTCTAGTTAGGTCCAAATAGATAAAAATGGTGGATCCAGTTTGAATGTTATTGATATCAGCGACATCTCATTGGCAAAATCCGGTGTCACGCTTCAGCACAATCTCTTTAGCCAAATACGCTCAAGGATCCTCAATGGACGTTGGGTATCGGGCGCCAAATTGCCTTCCACTCGTACGATGGCGAACCAACTTAAGGTCAGTCGCAATACCATTATTCAAACCTATGATCAGTTAGTAGCGGAAGGTTATCTAGTATCGAAGCCGCATAGCGGCTTTTTTGTTTCTTTAAGCCTGCCCGACCAATATCTCAACGCGCCCGAAGGCAAGAATGAAATTGCGTTGGGCGTTGATAACACGCCTAAAAGTGGTTTATTTTCACCTGGTGTCGCTGAATTAGCGCTGTTTCCTACAGCCCAATGGAACCGCTTATTACAACGTCATAGCACCCGAATCTCTCTACTGGGAAACCAAGATCTACAAGGGTATCTACCACTACGTGAAGCGTTGCATCGTTATTTAACTAGCAGTCGCTCTGTTGTGTGTAATCCAAACCAAATCATTATTACCTCTGGAGCTCAGCAATCTATAGCTATCGCTTTGCTGGCAATCAATAGCTTGGGAAACAACGACAAGTTGTTGGTTGAATACCCCGGTTACCGTCAGGTCGTCAAGGTGCTCGATACCTTCAATATGGATTATGGATTTGTCGACGTGACAGCTGAGCATGGATTGAATACCGAACATATCATCAACCAAAAAGCACTAGGTGTTTACTTAACGCCAAGCAATCAATATCCAATGGGTAGCTCTATTCAGACGGAGCAACGTTTGCAGTTAATCAGCTGGGCTCAAGAAAACCAAAGTTGGATTATTGAGGATGACTATGACAGTGAGTTCCAATTTGATAGTCGTCCGCTACGAAGTATGCAAGGGTTGGCTGCAGAGAGTGGTAATGCTAACCATATGGTGTATATCGGCTCAATGAGTAAGGTAATGTTTAATGCATTACGAATCGGCTATATGGTGGTTCCGGAAGGTTTAGTTAAAGTCTGTCTAGAAATAAAAGACGCGCTTTCCGGTGACACACCATCGCACACACAAGCCGCGTTAGCTGAGTTCATTGATGAAGGTATGTTGGTTCGCCATATACGCAAAATGCGCCGTCGATATGAGCAAAAATACCACCTGATGAAGCAATGCATTACTGAGCGTTTTGGAAGTGAGTGGCAAGTTGTCTCCCAAGGAGCTGGGCTGCACATTACTGTTCAGTGGCAAAGTGACGTCGATGAGCATCAATTTTCCGGTCTCGCCCTATCTCATAATATCGTGGTGCGACCGATGAATTATTATGAACCTATCAACCACAAGCGTCTCTGCGGTTCGGTTGTGTTAGGTTATGGAAATGCGCCGTTAGAGTCGATACCAGAGAGTATTGAAAAATTGTCAGTGCTTTATTTTGAGCTAAAGAACGATAATGCTGTCGACTCCGCGGAATAAATCTATAGTTCACGGATGCTCAAAAGGCACAAGTAACCAACTCGTGCCTTTTCATTATTGTGCGGTAGCCAAATTAAGACTGAGTAATCGGCTTACTTTCCAGCTGCTCCTCGAGGCGAGATTTATCAGCTTGCTTCTTTTCAAAGCGGGAAATCCACCACCAAGCAAGACCAGAGAAAACAGCAGTCATAAAGACGTTGATAAAGAACGCTCTGACTAAATCCACTCCAGTTGGGAAGGCCGACGCTGTCATACTAATCACGAAGATAGCAATCAGTACTGAAACCACGCCCATTCCGAATTTTCGAGAGCCCATGCGGAAGTCGCGTGGCGTGTCGTCATGTTTGAGGCGGAATACGAAGTAAGCGACCATGATAAAGATTGGTGGCAGCATCGCGGTACCTGCGGTGAGGTTGATCGCGGTGTTCATCATGTCTTGTACTGATTCTGAACCAAAACCGTTGATAACCAACATCACGAAGACAAAGGCAAATTGCCACCAAGCTGCACGCACAGGAACGCCGTGTTCGTTGAGTTCTGTGGTTTTCTCGCCGTAGACTCCTTTTGGAATTTCCGAGAAGTGGATTTTTACTGGTGCCGCGGTCCACATCATCATTGAGCCGAACATAGCGATAAAGAGAACAATACCAACGAAACGACCGACCAAAGTTTCTGAGATGTTGAAGTACTGTGCCATTCCTCTAAAGATTTCTACCATCCCGCCAGCGTAGGTCAGGTTTTCGCGGGCGACAAAAACGTTAACTAACAATGAGCCTACAGCGTACATGCCACCAATCACAACACCTGCGGCGATGATGACCTTGATAAAGGATTTGTGACCACCTTTGACATCGTTAAGGTACGCCGCTGCGGTTTCTGCCCCGCCTGCGGCTTGGAAAATCCAACACATAATGCCCAGTGTTGCCCAGTTTACGGTTGGTGTCATGGCTTGCAGTGTAATTGGCTCTGCAGGCGTGTGGTCACCACTCAGTGCCATCAATGCACCAAGAACGTAAACTGCAAATAACGCAAACACACCGTAAGCAACGATTTCAGCGATTTTACCCAGCCAGCTCGCGCCTTTTGTTGAGATGTGAGTAGCGGCCGCAAACAGTGCGATAGAAATAATAGAAGTGACTAATGGCGAGAAAGTGTACTCGTAACCCAACATCGCGTAAGACGCGTAAGCAATAACATTAGGAAGCAGGGAGACAAACCAAAATAGGTTCACAAACCAGTAAAGGAAAGAACCTAAATAGGCAGATTTGGTGCCTAGTGGCTTTTTGAGCCAATCGTACATGCCAGATTCAGAGTTTTTGTTTGCGGATACAAACTCAGCGATGATAAATACGAAAGGGATGAAGTAAACGACTGTCGCTAATAGGAAAATAGGAGCCGAGCTTAGGCCCAACTCAATGTTGTTGTTTACAATGTTGCGAACGTTGAAAACCGCCGCAAATGTCATGGACAATAGGGCAAACTTGCCTATTGTGCCGCGCATAGATTCAGACATAGTGTCCTCCAATGAATCACGTCTATTGTACTCTCATTCTTGAAGAGCAGTTATTTGAGGGGGCCAGATACTTGTGTCTGGCCCGAATAGTGTTATTTGTTTAAGAAGTAGCCATCTTCGATGGTGACTTTAAGCACGACCTTGCGAGCAGGCTCGTTACTGACAAATCGATGCGCTTCGCTATTGTCGAAAATCACTACCTGTCCTTGATGGACTTCACGTCGCTCACCTTGTCCAGAGAAAAACTCTCGGTCAGTTTCGTCTTGATATCGCTGCTCAAGTGTCAGGTCGGCTTTGCTTGCAAACTCAATAACCTCATGACCTGCCAAGTAGTAGTGCACATCAAAGTAACGACGGTTGCCCTCGAAGAGTTCAGTCCGTTTGCTCTCATTGGTTTCAATCATATAAACCAGAGAATCCCCGATAGAGTGCATTACGCCATCTTTGATATTTTCAATATTTTCAATGGCTTCTATGCAACGATTCCACTTCCGGCCATCACGATAGACCGACTTAAATTGTTCTAAGCTCTCTAAGATGATCATGGGTTATGCCTCGTTTGTGGTTGTGCGGGTAAAAAACTGGTTACTGAAGTCATAGTTGGCCAACGTATTGGCGTTACAGTCTCCGGACTGCATTGGAAGTAACGTTAAACCGTAGCGGAAGGTATCCATGTAGACACGGTAAGAGTCGAGAACTTCACTTCCCCACGAGTTAGAGCCTAAGCCCATGAGCTTGTGATCAAGGTTTAGTGTGATGTGACCGCTTGGTTTAAGCTCGTTGGTGTGCTGGGCTTGGTGCAGGTTTTCATTGCTGTAGAACCAAGCGCTTAGGTTGAGCTCTTGTTGTGGCTTAATAAACAAACCATTGCCGTTACGGTTAGTCAGAGCTGCCCAGCGCACGTGCTGACGATTGCCGTTGTTTTGCGGGAATGGATAGTTTTCGAACATATTCGCGACTGTGCTTTGATACACGTCGATAATATTGGCTTGTTGGCTGTCGAGGTAATTCTCTTCTGGGCCTCGGCCATAGTATTTCACTTGGTCGAACTGTTGATTGATGCCTAGTTCAAAACCAATAACAGGAATCACATGTGGATAGTCACCATAACGCTTACCTTGAAGCTCGATATTGAGCTGACCTTGAGGTGAAATTTGATAACGATATTCGGTGCGCATGCCAAAATCGAACACAGGTGGTGCAATAATGCTGGTGGTGCGAACTTCAATGCGCCCGTCGATCTGCTCTACTTCAATGGTTCGGAAATGCTCTTGCATGATTGGTAAGTGAGCAGGCTCCCATAGACCTTCGTGCTCTTGTTTATGGTTATCGATCATCGGTTTGAAGAAATTGAGCTTAGGCTCTGATTCGATAAACTGTTTCCCGTTTACTACCCACGAAGAGAGCTTGCCGTTGACTTTCGAGAAAGTCATTGTGAAGTTATGACCAGAAATTAGGTACGCTAATCGACTCTCCTCTAGTGAAAGAGGTGTGGTATTTGTACAAACAAACTCGGTTTCTTGTGCGCTATTTTCTTTGATTTTATATTGGTAAACGGCAATATCATGATTTGCTTGGCTATATAAAGTGCGGCTATCTTTACGCACGGTGAAGTTGATAAATGTTTCACGGTCATCGAGTTGAGGAAGACTAATTTCGATTTGGCGCTCGCTATTTGCGCTAAGATCCGCAACCTTAAATTGAACACTGCGAAGCGTTTCACCTTCTGCACGAATGTCAGCGGTGATGGTGTAGTCGTCTAGGTTGGTAAACCACAGTTTATTGCTAACGATGAAGGTACCTAGGCGTGCATCTACCTCGGTAATTTTCACTGGAGCGATGACTTGTTTGTATTCTTTCAACCCCGGTCCCGGTGTTTGGTCTGAGTAAACCAATCCGTCCATACAGAAATTGTAATTGTTTGGGTAATCACCAAAGTCCCCACCATACTTATAGAAACTTTGTCCCTTTTCATCGGTGGCGAGAATGCCGTGATCACACCATTCCCAAACGAAATGTCCTTGAATATGATCGTGATCGTAGAACACATTTTGATACTCAGTCAGACCACCAGGGCCGTTGCCCATTGCGTGAGCGTATTCGCAGATGATGCGTGGCTTTTCGTGGGGGTGTTCGCCAAAGTAGTTCATCAATTGAGCGCGAGAGTACATGGTTGAGATAACGTCAACGACTTCGGCGTCACGGTCTTCTTCATAGTGAACAAGACGCGTGTCATCAATGGCTTTAGTAGCGTCGTACATCGCTTTGATGTTACATCCATAGCCAGATTCATTGCCTAAAGACCACATGATGATGGAAGGGTGGTTCTTTTGTGCGTGAACATGACGTTCAGCACGGTCTACGAAGACGGCTTCCCATGCAGGATCGTTGGTGATGCGGCTAAGATCGCCAACATTGGCGAATCCATGGGTTTCCACATCAGTCTCTGCCATAACGAACAAGCCATAGATGTCGCAGAGTTCGTAGAATCGCGGGTCATTAGGATAGTGAGCAGTTCGTACGGAGTTGATGTTGTGCTGCTTCATTAAGATGATGTCTTTTTCAACACGATCCATGCCTACAGCCCTGCCTTTTAAATGGTCGTTATCGTGTCGGTTAACGCCATGCAGCATGACGTATTGGTTGTTAACGTAGAAGAGGCCATTTTTAACTTTGATATCTCGAAAGCCAACTCGTTGTGGAACGACTTCTATGGTCTCACCTTGGTTGTTCTTCAAAGTGATAAAAAGTTGATAGAGGTAAGGGTTCTCAGCTGTCCAATGGGTAGGCTCATCGACATTAATAATGAAGTTCGTCGTGGTAGCACCTTGTACTGAGATGTGGTCAATGGTTCCAGCAGCAATGCTTAGCTGGTTATCCTTTAGCTCATAATCAACTGAAACAGCATCGCTACGCGCAGACGAAAGGTTTTCTAGCATCAGTTCACACGACAATGTCGCTTGCGAATAGTCAGCGCTGAAGTCAGTACGAATAGAGACATCCTGCACATGCAGCGGTTCTTTCCCTACTAAGTAGACATCACGGAAGATCCCACCGGTCCACCACATATCTTGGTCTTCAATGTAAGTCGAATCAGCCCATTGCATGACTCGAACGCTTAGCAGGTTGTCACCAACTTGAGCAGCAGATGAAATGTCGAATTCTGCGGTGAGTCGACTGCCTTTACTAAAACCAACATAGTTGCCATTAACGTAAACTTCGAAGTAGGTCTCAACGCCATCGAATTTGAGGATGGTTTGCTTGTCTTGCCAGTTGTCGCCGAGAGTGAAAGTACGTTGGTATGCACCTGTTGGGTTATCAGTGGGTACAAAAGGTACGTCAATTGGAAACGGGAAGCCTTCGTCAGTGTATTGAAGGTCACCGTGTCCTTCCATTTGCCACATGTTAGGTACGGTGATCTGTCCCCATTGTGTCATTGGTTGGGAGTAAAACTCGTCGGGAACAAGAATAGGGTTATGAAAAAGTTGAAACTGCCACTGACCGCTAAGCAGCATAAAGTGACTACTAAGCTCTCGCTGAAATGTTCGAGCGGCGTTAACTGAGGGATATGAGAAGAAATACGCGCGTGGAGCCATGCGATTCTCATGAAGATGAAGAAAGTTTTCCCAGTTGTTCACGTTAAATCTCCCTCGACAGGTAAACCGTGTCGATGCTGTGTTAAAAATGCCCGTTTAGGATATGAGATGATTTTAGTAAAAGTTTTACTAAAATATATTGAATTTTGTTTTTTACTTTAACTTGATCACGATTTAAGCGTTCAAGAGAGTTAAAGTTGTGATCGGGTTTAAATAAACGGAGTGAATGATAGGGGCGGGTTTAACTTGATATAAGTAGTAGGGTTTTAGCTGGGTGTAATAAATTTAATCTTTTAAATACAATTAGTTATAGTTTTTGTGGTGTTTGATGATTTTACGAAGAGGAGGAATGGTGAGCCAACTTTGAATAAAGTTGGCTAATCGATGTCAATGAGTCGAACTAAGGTGGAATGTAGAATAGATAGGTAAGTTTTACTAAAAAATATGAAAGTGCCTATTCTTTTGTTGTGCCTCGTAGTTTTAGTTTACTGGGTACATAGACTTTCAATGGCAGTGCACGTCCATCTCTTGCTTTTTCCATCAACAGGTTAACACCTTGAATACCCATCATCTCAGAGTGAATCCTGACGGTAGAAAGTGAAGGAAAGGTGAACTTTGCTGTAGGAATATCGTTGACGCTGATAAGAGATATGTCTTCTGGTATCTTGAGGCCGTGCTCATGAATTGCGCGCAATACACCAATAGCAATAGAATCTGAAGCGATAAACAGTGCTCGAGGGAAGTTATTGTTGGAAAACATCTTTTTCGCAGATTCGTAGCCGGATTGACTGGTAAACTCTCCACGGTAAATATCATCAAGCGATACCACGCCTTTTAAGCTGCCATATTCTACAAATGCCATTTCTCGGATGTCAGAACTATTAGGTGCATCTTGACCGCCGATAAAGCCGATCCGATTGAACCCTTGATTGATAAAAAAGTCTATGATTTCTTTGCTAATTTTAGTGAGGTCGATATCAACCGAGTCGTACTTTGAGTTTGGGTCAGAGAAATCAATGAAGCAGATATTGTCTGTGATGCTTTCAGCTTCGGAGCGAACGGTCTCAGGGCAACGTCCAACAAACAGTATTCCGGTGATTTTAACGTCTGAATGGGCTAACTCTCCTTCATAGCAATTAACCAGTTTTATTCCCAGCTTTTCACACTGTGTTTCTATACCATGACGAATGGATAAGTAGTAGGGGTCGTTAACCTCCGCTTCCTGCTTATAATTATAAATGGCCATGAAATGGTGGCTATGCTTCTTAGGCTGGATCGATTTCTTCGAACTGCTGGTCTTATATTCTAAGGCTTCTGCGATCTCTAAAATTCGCAGCTTAGTTTGTTCTTTTACACTCAAACTCGGGTCATCATTCAGTACGCGAGATACTGTCGCCAATGAAACACCTGCTTCATTAGCGATGTCTTTTAATGTTGCCATTCAATCACACCCTTCGGCATCATACCGAAAAACTAATCCTATCTATTGGGTTCTATTGTAAACAATCTTCATCAGTAAATACTAAAGTTTTAGTAAAAACAGCGTTAATCGTTTAAATTAGCAGCGATTACTTAATAAGTTTTAGCAATTGCTTAAACTGATCGCCTTGGGCGATTTTTTGTAGTTCAAAGAGTGCCATTTCAGTGGAAGTTAACACGGCCCCTTGTTTTGACAGGCGTTGGATTGCGAGCTCTTTGTTTTCTGGTGCACGCGAAGAAATAGCGTCGACAACAAGGTGAACTTCATATCCTTGGTCCATCAAATCACAAGCAGTTTGATGGACACAAATATGTGCTTCAATACCAACCAATAGTATTTGTTTTCTGTTGTTACGTTGGAGCGTCTCTTGAACAGCAATTTCACCCCAGGCGCTGAACACGTCTTTTGCAATGGGGGATAGGTGTGGAAGTTCTTGGCGAACTTCATCGATAGTATGACCTAATTTATCTGGGATTTGCTCTACCCAAACAATGGGTAATTCCATGAGCTGTGCAGCCTTGGTCAAGGTATTTAGGTTGGCGAACAGGTGCTCTTTATCGTGCATGATTTGGGCAAGCTTGCCTTGTACATCGATGATCATTAATTGGGTGTTGTCTTGCTCTAGCATTTAACGCTCCTGTTCTAATACTTGTTCTATAAACCACGTTCCAACTGTGCCGAGTCCACTGCGCCACGACAGTTCGACTGGCCACACCATAGAACTATCATAATGTCCTACATTTAACTTGGTTACTAGACCATGGTCGATAAATGGTTGAGCTAGTTTGATTGGGTAAGTGGCAAAACCAGCGCCGTAAAACAGCATGTCTTGTAGTTGATCAGGGGTTTCGTAACGAATGAGGCGAGGGCTAAAACGCAGTGATTCCAGTAGTTCGCTAGTCGCAACTTTACCTTCTAAAGATAATAGTTGGGGATATTGTTCTAGATCTTCAGGTGTAATCTCACCTTTGAGCTTTGCCAACGGATGATTAGGTGAGGTTATGAAGCACCATTCGATATTATCTATGATTTGTGCATTTGAGCCTCGTTGGGGACATAGCCCGCCAGGAGCAATCATGATGTCAGCGCCTAAGATCTCATCATTGGTGGATAGCTGGTGCTTTTCTGCATCAACTAAAATCAGCTCTAGCTCTGGAAACTGCTGGGTTAATGAAGACATTAGCTCGGCAAACCTTGGGTATAAGGTCATACTGTGAGTTGCAATCGTCAGCGAGGGCTCTTCACCACTTTGCAGCGAACGTGCTTTTCGTTCTATAGCTTGCAAGCGGGGAACAATTTCAAGCGCTTGGAAGTACAGCGCTTTTCCTTCAGGTGTCAGTGAGGGAGACTTTCCGGCAACACGTTCAAATAAACGAATGCCAATATCAATTTCCATCGCTTGTACCGCTTGATTCACAGCGGATGCACTGACATTGAGTTTTCTGGCCGCCGCAGAAAATGACCCAGTCTCGGCAATACAAACCAGATATTGAAGTCGCTCGGTATTAAGTAGCATACTGATCTCCGAGAAAAGAAGGTGTTTCTACTGTGCTTGAATTTTGTAGAGAGGTAAAGCATGAAGGGGCACTTTGTTCATTGGAAGGGTATTATTTAAGGCTGGTTCTCGTGTCTCCTAGGTTTTACATTGTAAATATGCAGCGCCAGCTAGATGTCAACTAGCGCTGCTGATGCTAACGATAACGGAACGAAATTATTTCGAGTGAGGTTGCTCCACACCTTTTGCATACGTCACGATTTCGGTATCGGAATTAGGTTTATACATTCGTAGTATTCCTGTCCAGCCTTGTTCCACTTCAATGTTGTTGATGGCCTGAGAACCACAGTTAAAGTTAACGGTATAGCTGCCATCATTATTCTGTTTGAGCTCATCTTCGCGACTTGATAACGCAAATTTCTCAGTGTGAACGTAGGCATCTGCGCCGTAAGTCGTGATTGAGAAGAAACCGTTTTTACCCAGTGGTGGGGCGTCGAAGTTCATTGTTTGACATTGACCTGAGCGATCCTCAGCAAGTAAAACTTTGTAGTAAGCGTGCTCACTAGGCAATCCTCCGAATCCCATCGATGTTAAACCTCTTGCATGGAAAAGCTCGACTTTACGTTGTTCTAGATTCTGTTCTGGTTTTAAAGGTTTGCCTTCAGGTGCACCCATCGCCTTGGTAAAGTCGAGCTTGAGTACATCGGCTTCTAAAGATAAACGAACATTTTCTCTATCAAACTGGTCAAATCCTTTTGGTATATAAGGGTTTGCAAAGTTGGCGGTCCCTTTAATCATATCTTGCTTCGCATTTCCGGCTTTAATGTCGGCAGGGGAGTTGGAAGCAACTTGGGTGCGTGCAATGACCCAAACATGCTGACCAGAAGAGAGCATCTCTGGCGTAATGGTAATCCTATTTTTCCCTTTCTCTGCATATAGGACAGCGACAGTGCGATGCTGTTCATCGATGATCTGAAGAGTCTGATAGGAATCGAGTATTGGTAGTTCGAATGTTACGCCACCCTCGGCATCCCAGATTGATTTAGAATAGAGAGTATCTCGATTCTGGCGTACGACGGTCTGAGTATCCATGGTGAGTAGTTGACGATCGTGAGTAAACTGGTTGATGCCGGACTTCTCTTGCTGCTCGAAAAAGTATTTGTCGGACTCCGCAAGGATAAAGTTATCTTTGGTAACTTTTGTCGAGCCGCCGTTCAAGATTTGAGTCTCAGTCGGTTGCCCTTTCTTAGGTAAATGGTCACCAAGATCGTGAGCGATTGACGCAGAAGTGAACAGGGTAGCTGTCAGGGAAGCGATGATTGTCAGTTTTTTCATTTCAATAACCTTTCGTATCTCTATTGTACTGTTCGAGCATTGAGGACGCTGCCCGACCGTTCGTTTGACCGTATGACTCTCCCTAGCACGACAATTGGTTTATTTCCTTAGGTCTGGGTAAATCATAGAGAGATAAAGATATATTTTGAAATCATTAAATCTAATTATTGATATGTTTTTGGTGCATATCATGGTTCGCTGTAATCAACGAACCATGATGTAGCCTTGGATATTAACTACGCATCTAGGTGACTAGTTAGCAGCTTCTGCTTTAGGATGAGCACCGAGCACGACTTCTGCGGCTTGATTGTTGTCGAACATCGTAAAGTTGTAACTCTCTACTTGCCATGTGTCGTAACGGTCTAGGTAAATCGCTTTCGCATTCTGGTCTGTATAGACTGTCCATAGTGTAGGGAATACATCATTAAGATATGGGTCAATTTGGTCATAGCCAGCAAAGACCGTTGCTCCAGCAGCTTTCAGGCTATTCAACGCTTCGCCACTGTCTGTAACGTCACGCTTATACATATCTTCAACCACTTCTTTGGCGCGTAGTCGTCTATCATAAGCGCGGATCGTTGCGCCCGGTTCTGCTTTCTCTTTATCCAAGTTGATATGGAAGCCGAACTCAGGATCATTGGATAAGTACTGGACACTCGGTGCATCCGTCACATCGCCGTGATAGATTTTGACCTCGCCACCAACAAACTCAATCACCGCGCTATCACCATTGGCGTCGGTGAGGTGATAATGCACAGGCGCTGGAAGGCATTCATTTTCATGGCCTGGCAAATCACATACTTTGTCTTGCACAACATCAATCTTGTCTAATGTAGCAACGACCTCTTCAACCGAAGCGAAGTTATCGACCGCGTAATTAGCGAATTGTGATGCATCTACATCAGGCACGCCGGCGCGGTTAGGTGCCATTTCGGTGTATTCCAAACCAAGGTAAAGAATACGAGCGACCAAACCTTCTTGGTTCATTGCTTCGGCGACAATTTGTGGCTCGAATGATTTGATTTTGATAGACGCGTATTTGCTGGTCGTGTTAACTGACTCTTTGGTTGTGCTGTACTGATTTGAGACTCCTTTACCTGTGCCGACGACCACAGCATCATCGTGTCCAAACCAATCCATGGTTCTCACTGAGAGACTAGCATCACCATTATTGTAGATTGCTGATGTGCATGCTGTTACATCTGCGACGTAACCTGCTGATAGTGTTGCGACAAGAGCTAAACTTAGGACTGACTTTTTCATAATGACCTCACTTGTTGGGTGTTGTGTTTTGTTGAGGCCATAATAGACAACTACCGTTAACAGCTTAAATTAGCACCTGTAAGTATAGCTAATAAGATGGAGTGAGCGGATGAATAGGAAGAGTTGTTGATTTTGGTCTAGAGTATTAACACCAGTCGAATAACAAGGAAGTCAAATGAAGTCGTTACAGCAGTGGTTAGATGCTTACGGAGAGAGTCACCAGAACAGTACTAATCGAAAAATACACAAAATTGCAGTTCCCGGTATTTATCTTTCTATTGTGGGGTTGATTTGGTCTCTACCCCAGTTACCACTTGGTGGCATGTCTATTAACTGGGTATGGGTGGTGATGCTACCTGTAATGGTTTTCTATTTTCGTTTATCACGGTCGGTGTTTATTCAGATGTTGATCTTTACTCTCGCATGCTTAGCAATTATTACCTTCGCTGCAATGCTGGGAATGTCGGTGCTTACCGTCTGTATTGGTATGTTTGTGGTGCTTTGGATAATGCAGTTTGTTGGACACAAGATTGAAGGAAAAAAGCCATCGTTTTTTGATGATTTACAGTTCTTACTGATTGGACCTATTTGGGTGTTTCGCCAGAAATGATGGTTGACTGAAAAAAGACCGCTATCCCAGTCAAACTAGGATAGCGGTCTTTGAATGTAACAATAATACCTTCGATAATCGGTTTAGAACAGTCCTCCGTTCATCGAAAGGTGAGCGAGAATACTGGCGGCGTAGCCGAGGGCAATCACCGGCATCCACTTCAAATGTCCGAAGAAAGTGTATTTGCCGTGTGCAGCCCCCATTAATGCAACGCCAGCTGCTGAACCGATAGACAGTAAGCTACCGCCGACACCTGCCGTTAACGTTACGAGCAGCCAGTTGCCCATAGAGAGCTCTGGGTTCATAGTCAATACCGCAAACATCACTGGAATGTTATCGACGATGGCCGAAAGAATACCTACCATTACGTTGGCCCAAACTGGATCCCATTGGGTATACATGATTTCTGAGACCACACTTAGATAACCTAGCAAACTTAACCCCCCGACACACATCACCACGCCATAGAAGAATAGTAATGTATCCCACTCGGCATGAGAGACTCGTCTAAATACATCAAACGGCACGATGGAACCTAGTCGTTTCAGAGCGGTTTCATCGTTGTTTGCAATAGCGATGGCTTTCTTCTTCGCAATGGAGCGAGGCAGTGTTTTACGCAGGAAGAAACCAAAGAATTGTAGGTAAGCTAGTCCCATCATCATGCCCATGACCGGAGGGAAATGAAGCACTGCGTGGAAGGCAACGGCCGTTGCAATGGTGAGAATAAAGAGTCCAACAATGCGAAACGCTCCACGTTTTAGTTCTACGTGAGCATGGACCGCATCGGGTTGTGTTTTAGGAACAAACAGCGACATGATCACCGCAGGCACAATGTAGTTAATCACTGAGGGGACGAACAGAGGCATAAATTCGGAGAAAGACACATGCCCCGCTTGCCAAACCATTAAGGTGGTAATATCACCAAATGGGCTGAATGCACCGCCCGCATTAGCTGCGACCACGATGTTAATACAGGCAATATTTACAAATCGTAGATTGCTTCCCCCGACTTTAAGCACGACTGCACACATTAATAATGCGGTGGTGAGGTTATCGGCAATAGGGGAAATGAAGAAAGAGAGGATACCTGTTAACCAAAATAAGGTTCTAAAGTTAAAGCCTTTTCCAACCATCCAAGATTGAAGTGCATCGAATAGTCGCCGCTCTTCCATTGCTGATATGTAGGTCATTGCGACCAACAAGAATAGTAAGAGCTCGGCGTATTCGAGCAAATTATGTTCTAGTGCGGATTTCGCAACTTCGATTTGACCTAGGTCTTTATAGACTAAGCCGATTATTATCCAAATTAAGCCTGCTGCGAGCAGAACAGGTTTTGACTTACGTAATTTAAGGTATTCCTCCATCATGACAAGGGTATAAGCAATACCAAAAATAAGTAATGCTGCATAACCTACTGTGGATTGAGTGAAGTTAAAGGTATCCGAAGATACCGTTTCCGAAGCGAAAGTAGACGTGGCGATAAAAGGGAGTACAAAAAGGGTCTGCCATCGACTTTTTTTCATCATGTTTTGATCCTTCAAAAGCTAAATAAAATCAGGCGCTAACAATTGCGATACGATATTTTAAAGGTTATTCAACATTTTCGTTGTGAGCTAACTCGAATCTGATGAAGAGCTTGTGGTTAAAAAATAGACTTTTGACAATGTTTTCAGACCTCCTAGGCTTAGATGAAGGAATCTGTCTAATTTGGTGTAAGGGAGCAAACTCATGAAAACAGTCATTTCATTCTTGTTGACGACACTAATGTTTCTATTTGCGAATCCAGCTCTAGCCGAAACGCAACCTTACGTTTGTGACAGTGCCAACAAAGTAAACCTGCCGTTTCCAGTCTTAGAAAGTGAATGTCCTATTGGAGAAGGGTTATGGGGACGCAGTGTGCCAAGCGAGAGTGATAAGTCTTTCTGGATACAATGTGGGTTCGTTCAATCGGGAAGTTTGCGTGCAGTACCTAGCAACTTGCAGCAAAATGTCAGTAAATCGATATGGTTAAAACCTGAAATAGACGGAGATCGTTGCTTGATTGGTCCGTATGAAAACTTCGAAGCAGCAAGTCTCGATTTAGCCGAGGTGAAAGCCCTACCGGCCTATAAAGATGCGTTTATCAGAACAACCAGCACTTTGATTACTACCAGTGAAACCCAGTTGGTGGCCAGTGCTGAAGGAGAGTCATCTGCGAACTCGTTGAAAGAAAGCTATAGTGCAGTGGTTGCGGCCACTCCTTTTATGATTGGTGGGCAGCATGGGCGCAACTCGTGCCTCTGTTACTTTTAGCGAAGGCTTGATTACAGCGATTAGAGCTAATCAGTATGCTTTGATACCAAACGGCTTTAATTTTTTCGGTAATAGCTCATCCAAATTCTGAATATCGTCTGGGAATATTTCAATAAGACTCAGGTCATGCTCTTGATAAAGCGTACGTGTGTGTTCAATGGTCCTGTCGTCTGCTGCATCGCTATCTGAGCCCCAATATTGTAGGTAGACTTTCCCTTGTGGTAAGTAAAAATCACTCACGACATCTTGTTCTATTGGTAACTGCCGTTGATAAGCATGAACAACGCCAGCCATATATAACCAGTTATCAATAATTAGCTCGCCTTTCGATTGAACGTAATGACCATCGAGAGTGCGGTGCTTTGCCGCGAATTTTTGCCGAAAACTCGAGAAGGATTTTTCAGTAGAGTGCGCTTCTGCATCGTGACCTTTAAATTCGATGACGGACTGTTTTAATCGAGCGTGGCGCAATACAGAGGGGTGCCAAACAACAAACTCATTGTTGTTCTGTTTATCTTTACGAAGACGAGCACCAGCGCGAAGGCCAATGGCCGTCGCCTTCCATTGGCTATCGTCACGCTTTATCCAACCCAGCTCACTAAGTAGAAGATTGATCTTTTTAGCCGGAAGCGCAAAGTGTTCACCAAGTTGTGTTGCAGTCAGTGTTGAGTCACTAATAAGTGTATCGTCGATTACAAGGTTTGCCGGCCACACGATAAAGCGTCCATATTTTTCACTGTCCACATAGTCACCGCCGAAACGATGCCCAATGTCAGTCAGTAACCAACTGGACTCGTGCCAGCTGATATAACCTGCGCGCTTCAAAAGCGTAAACAGTACTTTAGACTCTTGGTTTCGACTTTTTGCTAGTGCGGATGTGGACAGTTTATCGTGCATTCGATTCCTTACTCGACCTTTTCCATAATAGTTAACAGTTGCTGAGCTGCTTGTTTGGGTGAGCCGGCATGACTAATTGCTGAAACGATCGCGACACCATGAACACCAGTTTTTGCCACATCTAACAAGTTTGATTCGTTGATACCACCAATAGCAACAATAGGTAGCTCTATCTGTTGAAGTGCATTCGTAAGCCCTTCAAGCCCCCATTCAGTTTTTATGTTGGTTTTGGTTGTCGTTGAGAATATGGCGCTTAGCCCAATATAGTCGATTGGAAGCTGTTTCGCTTGTTGCAGTTGCGTTTCGCTTTCAATAGAAAGACCAAGAATCTTATCCTCACCGATAAGGGTTCGAGCTAGGGTCGCTGGCATATCGGTCTGTCCCAAATGCACGCCATCTGCATCGATGGCAAGGGCGACGTCTACTCGGTCATTGATGATCAATGGAACGTTAGTACCCTCAAGCACCTTTTTGACAGCTGCTGCTTTGGTGATGAAGGTCCTAATATCATGATGCTTTTCACGTATTTGCACCATTGTCACTCCACCTTCAACAGCCTGCTTCACGACTTCTATTAACGTATCGAGGTCTTGATTTTCGTCTGTTACAAGATAGAGTCGATAAGGGTTGCGAGTCATCGTTTGTCCTTAACATTCTTTAATGTGGAGACGGCGTAGCACTTCTTCATCACAAAGCTGATACAGAGCATCAAGCAAATTCATTTGCAGTGAACCTGGGCCTTTTGATTGTTCAGCCGCGATTTCACCTGCGATGGCAAATATTGCCGCAGCTGCGAGGCCTGTGGTTTCACCAACCGCAGCAAATGCTCCTGTTACCGCTGATAGTGAGCACCCCATACCGGTGACAAAAGGCATCATCTCATGACCATTACTCAGTGCGTGAGTGGCTTCTTTATTGACGACGTAGTCGGTTTCACCTGAGATTACGACACAGCAGTTGTAGGCCTCTACTAATGCGCGCGCCGCAGATAAAGCTGCCTCACTTGAATCCAGTGCATCAACACCCTTGTTTTGTGATTTCTCCCCTGCCATGGCAATGATTTCTGATGCGTTACCACGAATGATTAAGTTGTCAGCGAGTTCTGCAAGTTGACGAGCGGTTGAGGTTCTTAATTTGGTTGCGCCACATCCAACAGGATCGAGTACAACTGGCTTATTATTTTCATTGGCTTGTTCTACGGCGAAGAACATACCAGGACGCCACACACTATCTAAAGTTCCAATATTGATGACTAGTGCGCCTGCGAATGACATCATTTCCGCCATTTCTTGCTTTGAGTGTGACATGATTGGTGAAGCGCCTACGGCTAATAGCGCATTGGCGGTGTTATTCATGACAACAAAATTCGTGATATTGACGACGAGTGGTTTTTGCTCACGTACTTTTTGTAGCGCGTTGATAATAAGGTCTTTGTTCATGTTTATCTCCAAACCTAGATTGAGCCGATAGAATGACAATAAATTAAAACAGGCTCAGGTTATGACTTTTTGAATGATTGTAATGGTATTTAGCTCTGTTTGCTTTAGATAGCGTGTAAAGAGGTCAGAATAATGATACCGACAGTGCAAGTAAGCGTCGAAAGCACTGTTGTCAGTGCGATGATATTCGCTGCAAGCACTGAGTTTCCTCCCATAGAGCGAGCCATGACGTAGCTTGCAGCAGCGACTGGCGATGCACTCATAAAAAATAGAATGCCTAACTCCAAACCTCTAAAACCGAACCAGTAGCCTGCTGTTGTCACCACAAATGGAGCCAAAATAAGTTTGTAACTACTGGCGAGCCATGCTGGTTTCTGTTCTTTTTTCATCGAGCTTAAGTCTAGCGACCCTCCGGTACAAAGGAGGGCTAATGGCAGTGTCATTCTGGCGAAATAATTGCCGGCATCAATGGCTATATCAGGCACGGGAATCGACAACATGTAGAATACCAGACCAGACACAATTGCGATAATTAATGGGTTTTTGGTCAATGTAGTCAGCATGATTTTTCCGGCTGAAACACCAGAGTCTGTGCCTTTTGGGGTAAGGCAAATAACCGCTTGAACATTATAAATAAAGGTAGTGACAGCAACATAGATAGCCGCTAAAGCGACCCCTTTTTCTCCGTATGCGTTGGCGACGTAAGCCAAGCCTATAATCCCGGTATTAGCTCGAAAACTTCCTTGAATAATGACGCCTTTATCCGTGGAGTGACGAAACATGGCGCCAACAGAGGTGTATGTGAAAATGAAGAAAAGTATATTGGCAATAATACTAAAAGTAATGAATTGGCTCGCTGCGGAGAAATTGTGCTCGGAGTTGACGATGCTTAAAAATAGCATGGCGGGTAGGGTAACTTTAAAGACTAACTTAGACGCCACGTCGATAAAATTATCGTTGATCAGACCGATTCGTTTGAACACTACTCCCAAAATGATCATAAGACAAATTGGGCCCGTGATGGTGATAGAAAACAGCAGTTGGTCGACCAAAGAGTCCATAAACATTCCATATTATCAGCGCAGTAGCATTGAATAATTATTCCACATCTTCTCATCCCAATAAATCAAGGATTGCAAAAAAGTACGACCGTGCTAAATTGGTGGTGTATTCGTTTTATTAGAGATTTAAATGAGCAAAGGTAAGCTGACCAAAGAGCACATTCTTAATCAAGCGTTCGGCATAGCGAGTCGTGAAGGCTTAGAAAGCCTGACGATCGGTGAACTGGCTAAGCAGTGTCAGATGTCGAAGAGTGGTCTATTTGCGCATTTTAATTCCAAAGTGAACTTACAGGTAGCGGTGGTTGAGTATGCCGACGCTACGTTCCAGACTCGTGTGATCGCCCCTGTTAGAGAGCATCAGCATGAGTTGGTTATTGATAAGCTTAAGCATTTGATTGATAACTGGATGTGTTGGAATCAATCTTTCCAAGGCAGCTGTATGTTTATCGATGCTTGGCGTGATAATCGTCAAGACGAACTGCAAGTTTCTCTACGCAAGGCGATTTATCGCTGGATCAGCTACTTAACGATACAAATCGAGAAGGCCGTCGAAACTGGTGAGTTGAAAAAAGATCTGGATGTTAAGCAAGCGGCATTTGAACTTTATGGGCACTATCTTAGTGCGCATGTTTTTTACTCCCTCGTTGGGCAAGAAGAAAGTAGCCAAAGGTTTTGGAATAGTGTGACTAAGTCTTTTGAGTCTTGGTCGAGCTAATAGACATTTTTTTAAGATAAAAAAGCACGACCGTTCGAATTGTGCTGCAAGGAAGAGTCAGTTATGAGTGACAAAATTTACTTCAACACTTCTAATAAATTCAGTTTTAAAAAGCGCATGATTAACCTTACAACGCGCGCTCATCATAAGTTGGCGCCTAATCATGCGAAGAACACCGCGAAGAAGCTATTGTTGACGCCTGTTCGTTCTAAACCAAAGAATTCTGAGCCTCAGGGATTGGTAAAGGGTGAGATCGCGACGCCAGAAGGGATGTTAAAGACATATCGTCTTGGTACAGGTCCTGTGTGGATTTTGACTCATGGTTGGTCTGGTACGGCAAGCCAATTCTTCCCGCTAATGGAGCACATCGCAAGTCGAGGGTTTACTGCGCTTGCGTATGATCATCCTGCTCATGGTGAAAGTGAAGGTGCGTTTGGGCATATTCCTGCTTTTGTCGGCGGTTTAGAAGGTCTGCTAGACAATGAAGACGATGTTGCTGGGTTAGTTGGGCATAGCATGGGCACGGCTTCGGCGATTGAATGTAAGCACGCGAAACTTCATGATAAACCTTTGCTGCTTATCGCGCCGGTTCTCGACTATCTTGATAATTTGTTTGGTAGCGTCGCGCGTTCTGGCTATTCGATGCGTTTGTTTGAAGCGGTAGTCGATGATATTCAAACCCAATATCAATATCCTCTGCAAACCATCGATCCTTATAACAAATTAGCGCTTCGCAATGCGCCAACTATTATCGTTCATGATGAAAAGGATCGTTTCACTAAATATTCCGTGTCGAAGAAAGCAGCGCAAGAGATGGCTAATGTAGAGTTGGTCACGACACATGGACAAGGACATGGTCGGGTTATGCAATGTCAGGAGGCAAAATCGAGCTTTGATAAGCTGATTGGTGCTTAATAAAATCAAGATGTTGTAATTATATCCATATTGTTGATGTGGTTAACAGATTGATAATTTTTCATTATGCGCTTGGTTTTCTATATGGGATCATAGCTTGGTCCCATAAGCGTAGAAACTGAGTATCAGTGTCGTATCCTCTTTAATATAACTACATCGGATACAGTCAGCCTTCTGATCGAATCTAACTTCCGGTTTCATTATCTCGTTTATGGCGTTAGGGCCGCGACATTGAAGCGTGTTTCAAGGTTGCTTTCGCCCGTCTAATCAAAGGAAGCCATAATAATGAATAGAAACGATAGTGTCCCCTTACCCTCCAATACCCGAGAGTGGTTCTTTAACCGTAACAGCATGATTATTCTTGCCGACGTCGTGCTGTTTGCTGTGCTCTATAACACCTTACCATTTGAACCCAGTGTCGTGCTGGGAATTAGTATCTTAGCGTTTATTGCTGTGCTGTGGTTGACCGAAGCGCTTCACGTGACTGTGACTGCTATATTGGTGCCGGTGATTGCGGTTTTGTTCGGTGTGTTTGATACGCAGACCGCTTTAAATAACTTTGCCAATTCCATCATATTTTTGTTCTTGGGTGGTTTTGCACTAGCAGCCGCTATGCATAGGCAAGGCTTAGACAAGGTTATTGCCGATAAAGTGCTAGTAATGGCAAAAGGTAAGATGAGCGTTGCGGTGTTCATGCTGTTTGGCGTTACCGCACTTTTATCTATGTGGATCAGTAATACTGCTACTGCGGCAATGATGTTGCCATTGGTGCTTGGTGTATTAAGTAAAGTAAATGAAGAAAGCGGCCATAACACGTACGTTTTTGTACTACTTGGCATTGCTTATAGTGCGAGTATTGGTGGTATTGCAACAATGGTTGGAAGTCCACCTAACGCGATCGCCGCAGCAGAGGTAGGGCTCTCTTTTACTGACTGGATGGCATTTGGTTTACCAACATCAATCATTCTGCTCCCTATTGCATTAGCTGTCTTGTTCTTTGTATTAAAACCTAAGCTTGATGGTGAGTTCGAAATCAATCATGAGCAAGTGAATTGGGATAAAGGGAAAGTAGTTACTCTGCTTATCTTTGGTCTTACGGTATTCTTGTGGATATTTAGCAAACCGATCAATGCAATGTTGGGCGGGTATGCGAAATTCGACACCATTGTTGCTCTTGGCGCTATTGTTGCGGTGAACTTTGCTCGAGTAGTTCATTGGAAGGATATTGAGAAGACCGCAGACTGGGGGGTCTTACTGCTGTTTGGTGGTGGTATCTGTTTGAGTAATGTCCTTAAAGCAACGGGAACGAGTGTTTTTCTTGCCAATGAATTAAGTGACATGATCTCTCAGTTCAACATGTTGGTGATTATCTTGGTGATTGCAGCGTTCGTGGTCTTCTTAACTGAGTTTGCCAGTAACACAGCGAGTGCGGCGTTGCTGATTCCAGTTTTTGCGAGTGTCGCTGAAGCGTTTGGAATGTCACCGGTGATTTTGTCGGTGTTAATTGCAGTGGCAGCCTCTTGTGCGTTTATGCTTCCGGTAGCGACACCTCCGAATGCGATTGTTTTTGCCTCTGGTCATATTAAACAGCAAGAGATGATGCGTATTGGTATTATCTTGAATATCGCTTGTATCGGCGCTTTGACCATAATTGCAATGAGCTTTTGGGCATAGTCTAACGTCATTGAGTTGACTAAATAATCAAATAGGTCGTAAATACAAAAGGGTCATCAGTGTGTACTGATGACCCTTTTGCTTACCAGTTTATTTTGTCCAGCGTATTATAGATAAGCTGAGCGCCAAGCGGTGACAAATGAATACCATCGGCTTGGTATAGCGATGCGTAGCCTCTTTCGCATGCATATTGTTCAAACGTTTGGTAGATATCCACGATCTCAAGCCCATTCTCTCCGCTGCTGTACATTGCTTTCAACTTTTCGACATGTTTTTGGCTCAACTGCTTAATAGCACTGCGTATGGCTTCAACGGTGTCTTTACGATTGCCAAACATTGGGAGCGAACCAACTGGGTCGATAGCAGAAGTGACGATTAAAATGGGTTGAATACCATGATGTTGAGACTGAGCAATCATAGCGTTGAGGTTACTGGCAACCACACTGATATCTGTACCCCAGTTGAGGTCGTTCAGCCCGCCAAATAGAACAACGGCATCAGGAGCTTGGTCTAAAACTTGTTGTTTGAATCTAGATAGCATTCCTGTTGTCGTGTCACCGGGTACACCACAGTTGATAAACTCAATATCTGGATGGGCTGCAATGAGTTTATCTGACCAGTTTTGATTTGTGGCTAAACCCCATCCAGCCGTCAAGCTGTCACCCAATAGGACAATTTTTTTCACGTATTATTCTCGTATGATCGAAAAAGCCGCTCCATTAAGAGCGGCTTTTGAATAAGGTAGATTAGTTGCTGCTGATGTATTCTTTAAAGCGGGCTTTAGTGTCAGCATCTGCCTTGTTGTACCAAAAGATTAGCATCTCTTCAGCCGTATTGTCTGCTGCGCCACCTGGTACTGCGATTTCTGCGTTTGCTGAATTAGCAGGTAAGGTTGCGGGTAGCGTTACTGCGGAAACAGTGCCTGCTACAGCGATAGCAGCCACGCCACCTTTACGGTTGTAATCCTCGGCTTCTCGGTCATAATCACGACCTATCTGCATACCGTCCTTAATCAGTTTGTCCTGAGTCACTGGAATAGCATTGCCATCAGCGTCGACCAAAGACCATTTAAAGCT
This sequence comes from Vibrio sp. McD22-P3, assembly GCF_021568915.1. Lineage (NCBI taxonomy): Bacteria > Pseudomonadati > Pseudomonadota > Gammaproteobacteria > Vibrionales > Vibrionaceae > Vibrio > Vibrio sp. McD22-P3. Next base: position 146,977 of record NZ_JAKGTN010000007.1, on the reverse strand, counting down.
ATCAATGTCCTTTTTAGCCTGGCGTTCATTCTGGTAGGTGGGCACTTCTAGAGTGAGTTCTGTATTGCTAGCATCAAATCGAGCGATGATTGCTTTGCTTGGAACCGTAACACGTTCTTCTCGATTCAAATCAAACAAAGGCTCGAAGCGAAATACAATTTGATTTACACCATCTGGAAGCGTAGCAGTTTTTCCAGAAGAGAAGAAACCGTTGGATTTTGTAACTGGGTCTCCAGCATTGACTGATAGTAGATCAACAGAGTCTGGGATTTTGATCGTCACATCAGCAACAGCCATGGTGCTGCAACCGGCGAGTAATGCACAAGCAAGAATCTTAGAAGCTTTCATTTTATTTTATCCTAGCAGAATTATTCTAATAGTTTAGCGTACACTAGATTGCCTATGTTATGGATTGATTGCAATCTTCGCCGCAATACTAATATGGAATTTAATCAAAAAATTACAATGCATGCTTGTCATTGTTGTGGTCGACGATCGGAAATACTGCATCGTAAACCAGATTAAAGAAATAGGCGTAAAATAGAGCCACAATTACGAAGCCCAAGTCAGCTAGCACGGCATCGATTAATGATAGGTTTAAGCTCCATGCCAACAATGGAATAGTCGCGACTAGTAACCCTAACTCGAACAGTAATGCGTGGTAGACACGTTGAGTGGGGGTCTTTTTTGATGTCCCTCGTAAGTAAATCAAAGCTCGATCAAAAGCATAATTGTAAATGTAGTTCCAGACCATAGCGATCAACGACAGCGAAAATGCAGTTAACGCTGCGGTTTTGACGTTAGCTCCGAAAACAAACATACAAATTGGTGCTGCAATAAGTAACAGTAATAGCTCGAACAAAATCGTATGTCTCAATCTATCCGCAGGGCTTCGCATTACATTTTTTGAATTCACAATGTGCTCTCCTTCACATCTCATCGAATTGCGCAAACTTTATAAAAAAAATATTACATTTTGAAGATCGATCTATTGTATTTTCGAATTGGTCGGAGGAGTGATGACTCTAATGCCATTTTTTCGTAAGAATATGATCTAAATATACGTTTTCAATAACTTCAATGAATGTGTTGCTCATTTGGTGTGTTATTAATATATATATGATCGACTATTGTTTGTTCTGAATTGCCAGTTTTGAAAATTACCTATTAACTATGCGGATACTTGGTCTTTTTCCTCAAACTAATATTTAGTAGGATGTCGATTGGTGATACCTCCACCAAACTGCACTCAATGAGCCTAAGTGGTCTCAAAAGAATGGAATCTAAGTGCTACGTACGATTTTCAATAACGCACAGAGATTTCATTTGAACACGCCAAACTTTTCATCGACTTTGATGGCTATATCAATACTAGCTTTTGCCCCTTATTGCGATGCGAGCGAATCGAAGACTTCAACAGAGAGTCAGGACAAGCCCGAAGAATCGGTGGAAACATCAGATGAGCTTCCTGACCGCAAGTTCGCCGCATTTCCTGTTCCAATTACTGATGATGCACTTGGTCTGGGTCTTGGCGTTAATGCCATGTACCTTCACGACCGAGCCGAAGGCGCTAAAAACCCCTCTACCAGTATGTTTTACGGTCAATACACTGATACAGGCAGTGGCATGGCAATCATAGGACATGAACATGTTTTCGCGCATGATGCGTGGCGTGCGGGTTTCTATGCTGGACACTTTGGTCTCAATTTGAAATACACAGGGCGCGTCGGAATGCAGTTACCTAAAGCCGCTCAATATTCATCCTACTCTAACTTTGTTTACGCAGAGGTACGTAAGCAAATCATTGATGATCTGTATTTGGGGGTGCAAGGTTTGTGGAGTGGTGGTAACGCAAGCCTTAATGAGCATACCGATCCAGAAATTAAAAAAGCGTTTGAGCAAGAAATGAGTGGCAGCAATAGCGCGCTTGGACTGCTTATGACCTACGACTCTCGCGATAATATGATGGGGGCGACGCAGGGATTAAACGTCGATTTGAGTACCTTGCACTACTCAAGAGACAAACGGACGGGCAAACGCTTTACCAGACTGGATGCAGAAATTAGTCAATATTTCCCAATTGGAGATGATGTGCTCGCGTACCGAGTTATGGGTAAGGAAATGTTAGGTGATGCGCCAGAATATGAGTTTGTGACCCCCAGTTTACGTGGTGCCGATTGGAATAAATACCGGGGCAGTTCAGTGTACCAAGCTGAAATTGAATATAGGCATAAGTTCTCCACACTCTGGAGCGGTGTGGCTTTCGCTGGTGCGGCGGTGATAGGTAATCAGGACCGGTACTACACGTACTCGGTTCAGTCTGAAGTTGTACCGTCGGCTGGCGTCGGTGTTCGTTACCTATTGAATGCCAAAGAGCGATTTACTGTTGGCGTAGACGCGGCGGTATCAAAGATGGGAAATACCAGCTTTTATATCCGTTTTGGAGAAGCTTTCTAGATGCCAGCTAAGCCATTTTATTGATTTATAGCGCAAATAATCGGTACTGGCATTATTGTTTTGGTTTATCTTTGGGTGCAATTTTTGTGCTATTGTTTTACGATGGTGCGCTTGTTAATAATATAGTCAAAGGGTTGGGTATGCTGAATATTGAACAGCTTGTTGCTTTTGTCGCTGCGGCAGAACAAGGCTCATTTTCTGCTGCTGCGAGGCATTTAGGAAAAAGCCAAAGCTCAGTGAGCATTGGTGTCAATAATCTGGAGGTCGATCTCGGGATTACGCTCTTCGATCGCAGTACCAAGTACCCCAAGCTGACGCCGCAGGGTGAGCGAATGTTATCGCAAGCTAAGGTGCTATTAAGACAAGCTGAACGAATTCGCAATTACTCTCAAGCTAGTGTTGATAGTGTCGAAGATACACTTAAGATAGCCATTGATCCTTTATTGCCATTTTCTTTGTTGGAATCCGCAATTGAGAAAATGTCTCAACGCTTTCCTTTCACACAAGTCGATGTTTCGAGACTCGCAGCACATCAGCTCACCAACGCGATTATTAAAGATGAAGTGGAGCTTGGCTTTAACCTAGCGGCTGATGCGGTGCCAGAAGGGCTAGACTTTGTTTCTATCGCTAATATTGAGTGGGTCTGTATTTGTAGCCCAGATTCGATTTTTGCCGACATGCAGCAAGTGAGCAATGAAACCCTTATTGGCGAACGACAAATTGTATGTCGCAGCATGATGCAGAATACGGTGCTTCAGGCTCAGGGCGCGTTTTCTCAAGATATTTGGCAAGCAGACGATCAAGAAGATGTGATCAAGCTGGTGGAACAGGGTATCGGTTGGGCGATTGTGCCTAAAGATTTCACTGTTGAAAAGCAGGCGATGGGTACCTTGATTGATTTTAGGCCTGAATTCCAGCGCTATGAAATGATGAACTCAGCGGATGTGCTGTGGAAATCCAATACGAGGTTAGGTCCTGCCGCTAAGTACTTATGTGAGATGCTTGGTGTCTTCTAAGTAAAAAATAGCCCCTCAACCGAGGGGCTATTTTTATGCTTGATGAATATGGACTTGATTACGACCTTTTAGTTTTGCCTGCTGTAGGCTTTGAGTAGCTCTACCAATAATGCCATCTGTACTATCTCCTGTTGCTGTAACGCCAATAGAGACGGTTGCTGTAATCCATTCATCATGAATGTTCAAAGGTAGCTTTTCTATCAGCTGTCTTAACCATTCAAGTTGCTTTTTCGCATCGACGTTGTCGTTTGCCTCGAATAGTACCGCAAATAGTCCGCTTTCATAGCGAGCAATGCAATGTGACTTTGGCTTTGGGAAGCTGCGTTTGATGATGTCTGCTACATACAGAATAATCGTGTCGCCAATCATATCGCCATAGTCAGCATTGATTCTTTTTAATCCATTTATATCGATCAAAGCAAAGTAAGCGCTAGAATTTCTGAGTTGCTGGGTCAGCTCTGAACGCATGGTGAGCTTGTTGTCCAGTCCAGTAAGTGAATCCTTATCGTTGAGGTATTGGAACAGCAATAAGTTTGAAAGAGCGACTTCAGAGAAATCTCGAATAGCCCTTATTACGCCATCAAAGGCAAAAAACGCACTCTTAACGTATATCACGCCAATTAGGGTATCCCTCTGAAATAGCGGCAATATGTAATGACGCCCATTCACTTGAAGCTTTCGCGCTAACGCATCATTGTTACTGTTATATACATAGTTCAATTGACGTGAGGTGAAGATGGACGGCAATGACTGGCATTGATGAATAACTTTGGTATTGCCATGAAAGTCGACGGTTTTAAAGCTCCCAGTATCTTGTTCGTATAGACAAAATTGTACGCCTTTGTGGAAGATAAAACGGTCAAAGATGGCGCGAAGATCGTGTTTAAAATGAGCAATGTCAGGCGCCTGGTTGAGTCTTGCTAAAGAGTGGTTGAGTTGGTAACTGATGTAGTTAATAGATAGAGCCAGCGATAACAGCGCTAATATCACCAAAGCGGTGAGTGAAATCTGATAAGACGTAAACAGAATATCTGCTCGACTCGTTCCAGAAACGAATATCCATTTCATTGGGTTTCTTGCGTCAAACATACTAACTTTGAGTTCGCCATTGTAGTGGTATTCGTAGCTACCTCTAGTTTGTCCATAGGTGATCTTCTGTTCTAGACCCTTTAGGTAGCTGATGGATTCTGTGCCGATTCTCAGAGGATTAGGATGGAAAATAAGTCGGCCATTAGTGCCATCAATTACGAATACATAGCCTTCTTTAAGCGTTTTCATATTCGCGAGATACTGGGTGATATGCTGAGCGTCTACCTCAAACCAAACTTCTAGCCTGGGGTGACTAAGTTGCTGTTTGATAGCAAATACCCAGAGCCCATCTTGCTTTTGATATAGGGTCGAAACAGCATACTGGTGCGAAAGAGCATCGAAGGAGTGCCACTGAATCGATGACTTTGTCTGCTCGCTAATACCTTCTCCATGATTATCGACATAAGTTTGAGCGACTGGGTCGAACACACTAATACTTTTATACAGGTACGTGTTGTCTAGTGTTTGCGTAACAAGTGAAGCAAAACGTGCATCGTCAATATTCTTTTGCAGTAAATCCACTTTTGCAAAGGTCGCTTCAATTTGAGACCAAACTAGTGCCGTTGCCATTTTCACATTGGACTGAGATTGAGATTTCGCGAGTTGAAGAGAATGTTGATATTGCTGATAGGAGATAAAAATAAGCGCTGCAATAAGAGCAAAAGTGAGCGGTTTTAGGGCTCGTAGTAGGATTTTCGGCAGAGACATATTGTATTAAACCATTTGAGCATGCGGAAATGGTACTACGTCTTAGATAAGGGATACAAAACAATTATTTGACGTAAAGTTAGTAGAGATCAATTGATAAAAATAAGAGGTTGAAAAACAACCTCTTATTGATGAATGGATTAACGTTAGATCATGAATCTGTTGGAGAAAAGTGCAAAATAGCCATCGACATTGGGGCTTGAAGTATTTCACCTTCAGCATGTCCTACTTCAGACTCTGCAATATGAGTATCGCAAATGGTCTTCCAAGTCTGGTTTCGATCGTTTGGCAAGGTAAAACGAGCAGGTGCTTTGGTTTGGTTAATTAAGTAAACCATCTCATCGCCGTCATCCCCAATACCAATATGTAGTGCGACGCTACTAAGTCGATTCCAATCTTCCATGCTCATTAATTTTCCATCCACACGGCTCCAGAAAATGCGATTGTCGTTACGCTTCTCGCCGCTAAATGCGCGGATGAAAGGCACCATATACTCCTGGCGAGCGGCAAGCATGTCAGCTAGCCATTGTCTGAAGTGCTCTTTCGGCTCGCTTGAGCTCCAGTCCAACCAACTGATCTCATTGTCTTGGCAATAGGCGTTGTTATTACCTTTTTGCGTGTGTGAGAGGACATCTGCGGTCAAAATATGGGGAATACCAAACGAGAAGAGTAGCGTTGCCATAAAGTTACGCTTTTGCTTCTCGCGAGTTGCCAAGATGACTGGGTTGTCTGTGTCGCCCTCTGCGCCATAATTGTCTGAGCGATTATCACCGTGTCCATCACGGTTTTGTTCACCATTGGCCTCATTATGCTTATGCTTGTATGACACCAAGTCTTGCATAGTGAAACCATCGTGGTAGGTGATGTAGTTCACGGTCAGTTTATATGGCCAATTTGCCGCACTGTATAGGTCTCGAGAACCCATTAATCGGGTAGCGAACTCTTTCAAGTAACCTTGATCGCCCCGCCAGAAACTGCGCGTAATGTCTCGCAAACGGTCATTACACTCATTCCAACCAAATGGGAAGTTACCGACTTGATAACCATTAGGACCGATATCCCATGGCTCTGCAATTAACTTAGTCTGTTTTAATACAGGATCTTGCGCGACAGCTCTAAAGAAGGCAGCGTCACGGTTAAAGTTATCTCCGTTACGACCGAGTGTCGCAGCAAGGTCAAAACGGAAGCCATCGACGTTGAACTCTTGAACCCAATAACGGAGTGTATCCATAACAAGGTTGAGTGCTGGCTGATAATTGAGGTCAACCGTGTTTCCGCAACCGGTAAAGTTTGCAAAGAACTCACCATGGCGTAGATAGAATTTAGAATCCAAGGCTTTCAGATTGAAGACCGCTCCGTTATCTCCACCCTCTGCAGTATGGTTGTAGACCACATCAAGAATGACCTCAATACCATGGCGGTGAAGTTCACGAATAGCTGATTTTAGTTCTAGGACAGCATCTGAATCTGCATAGCGCGGATCTGGTGCCATAAAGACATATGGGTTATAGCCCCAATAGTTAACTTTATCCATGTTGAGCAGGTGAGGTTCATGCATACAGGCAGCGACAGGGAGCAATTGTATAGAATTGATATTCTGCTGCTTATAAAACCTCAGCATCTCTTCGCTGACTAAGCCTAGATACTTACCTCTATTCTGCGATGGGACCTTCTCATTGAGCTTAGTGGAGCCTTTTACATGAGTTTCGAACAGCACCATTTCTTCGCGTGGGATTCTTGGTAGCTTAGTGTCTTGCCAATCGAAGTCGTCAGCAATGACCACACATTTCGGTAGTTCAAAGCTTTTTGATGCATCAAATGGCGGAATATAGTGCAGGGCTTTGTCCAACGATTTTGCGTAAGGATCTGATATGAAATGACGCTCTTCACACGTTTCTATGACAAAACCATAACGTTGCCCAGCCTTGACTTCGCTAATGTGGGTATGCCTTACTCCAGCATATTCATTAGGGAGTGGGAACAATTGAATATTATCGTTGTCATCAAAGAGAGCTAATTGGATATCTGGGCAATCTGGAGCATGGATCGCGAAGTTACATCCTCGTTTATCCAGCGTCGCCCCTAATGGATATGGGCTTGATTGATGTTGTGTCATAAGATTTTTTTCTATTTGTTCGTGAATGACATTACTTAACTTTCAATAGTTAATAGCTTTGTAAACATTAGGTCAAGTTAAGATCACAGAATTTTAAATGTAATTTAATTTCAGTTTATTTGGCGTTATTTTGTAAAAAGTGATGTAAGACGTATTTTGTGCGTCAAAACATTACCAAATCCGCTACTCCTCCCCCCTTTTTTTGTGACTTATCCTTAAAAAACACCATACGGTTATTTTTCTCATCCTTTCTCATCCCCCTTAACAATCTTCAGGGTGGAGGACGTATCGCACTTACTACTTGGTTAATCTGACACCGTTCAATCAACTCGGGACCCTAAACCGATAAATATTTCAGACCTAAACGCATCAGTACTGCCTCTGCGGCGTTTTGGAAAATGAAATTGAATATAACGATAAGTTAAACGGAGTTTTCTAATGAAAAAAGTAAGTGTAATTGCTGCTGCAGTGGTGGGTGTTCTAGGAACTGGTACAGTTTCTGCCGCAGATGTTGACTTCCACGGATATATGCGAGCTGGATTTGGTGCAAATATGGATGGTGGTTCTCAATTTTGCTACGGGAATGGTGGCCCAGCTGCTCACGTTGTGGGTCGATTAGGCGATGAATGTGATGTATACGCTGAGCTGTCGCTAAGTGCAAACAATGTTTGGGAAGGCAATGACGGTCAGGCATTTAATATTCACACCTTAGTTGCTTATGGCTCGGTGGAAGATGGTGGCCTAGATGGGCGAGGTAACTCTTTTCAGTCAATAGGGACTGACGCAACAGACCCTTGGAGTGGTGGCCGTGCGGCTTTTCGTGAAGCTTGGGCTGACTATAAAATGAGTAATGGTATGAGCCTGTGGGCAGGTAACCGCTACTATGGCCGTAAAGATGTTCATATCCAAGATTTCTATTACATCAACAACTCGGGTAATGGTGTTGGTGTCGAAAATATCGATTTAGGCCCTGGTAAATTTCATGCTGCCGTAGTTCAACATAAGTGGAAAGCACCGCAAAAGACAGATAACCCAAATTACAACCCTAGTAACCCGAATGATACTCAACATGATCCAAGTAAGCCATTTGATGACAATAAGTATCTTGAGCCATTAGAGAGTACACAGTTATATTCAACATCAAATACTATCGATCTACGCTATACAGGACTCGAGACCAATACTAACGGTAGTTTGGAATTCATAGTACTGGCGGGCAAACCTTCTTATACCGATGAACAAAAGAATGCGATAGCTACAGGTACGGGAAATGTTGGTGATTATGGGCTCGATGAAATTGGTTATTCTGCAACTATCGAGCATACGCAAGGCAACTTCTTTGGCGGATTCAATAAGGCGGTTGTTCAGTATTCAACGGAAGGATATGCATGGGCTGGCTATGGTGTAAATAACCACCTAGGTGACTCATTCAACATGGAACAAGATCAAAAAGGTCGTAAAGCGTGGCGCTTTATTGATTGGGGTGTGATTGAGCAAGAGAAATGGAATTTAGGCTACTCGTTCATCTATTCCCAGCTTGAAAATGGTGATGGCAAAAAAGGAACTCGTGCTAGCGTAGTCCTGCGTCCTTCTTATAAGTGGAGCGATACTATGAGTACGGTTCTGGAAGGTGGTTACTACGTTCAAGATGACCCTTGGATGTCTGAATCTCAAGATTTGAACAAGATCACTATTGCTCAACAGTGGCAAGCTGGTAGCAATTTCTGGGCTAGACCGGCGATCCGCATCTTTGCAAGCATGTATGGCGGTGACCAGGCTCAAGAGAACAACGATAAAATGATTGGCGCACAAGTTGAAGCTTGGTGGTAATCAGGATATCTAATTAAGAAAAGACAGTTAGTGATTGTGCTAGCTGTCTAATTTTTTCGGTATTACATGAGGGAATGAAGTATGAAAAAACAGGCTGTGATACTGACATTGTCACTAGTGGCACTATTTGGCTGTACATCTACACAAACTATTGATACGTCTATTAACACTCATCAAGAGTTAATTTTAAGCGATTTATCAAAGGTAAAGTGGAATACAGTAAGTTCTAAGGCTAACCTCGCATTTCGCATTGACGAAAATACGCCTATGTTGGATTCTGATAATATTTCCAGTCGTATTGTTGGCATTTCCATTAAGTCTTCAGGTAAGCCAATTGAGTTGACTATGACTTCAGAAATGAGAGACCTTAGAGTGTTTCAGCCGAACCTTGCTGTCTATGATCAGAATAATACCCTCATACGTTCTTTTGACTCAAGCTTCTTTCCATATGACCGAAAAGACTTTGTGAAGGGCGAGGTTTTGGAAGGGTCAGTGGTTATTACTCCTAAGCCCGATACAACAGAGTTAAGGTTCCTCATCTATACAAGTCAGGAAGATTTAGGTAAAGAGACAACGATAATTCATCCAGCGAAAGCATTCGCAATTTCAAAACGAACCGTGGAACCAAACATACCAGACCCTGTTGTTCAACACGTTGATATTGGAGAGATTAAAGTAGCAATTAGGGAAGCGGCTTCATCTATATTTGACTTCACAGAGAGCAAATCGCCGTCCGCGCCAAATATTCCTTCTGATTCGTTAGCAGTTGTACCTGTGCAAAGTGAAACGAAAACCTATTACATCTCAGCGATCCAAAAAGCCGTCGCCGAGGACAACATCCCTAAAGCTCTGAGCCTGCTAGATGAAGCGAAAGCTCTTAACGTCGAAGGTGCTCAGGAAACGTTTGTTAAAGCAATTAACAGCCGTAAGTAAGATAACTTAGAATTTACCCCGTCTCGAATCATTCTGCTCGGTATAGGAAGCGGCAATGGTTCGAGGCTTTTTCTCTAAACAGATATTCAGCCAACGTCATTTCTCCAAACTAAGTTGTAAAAGCGTGTAATAGATCGCCTATATCACTTAATTAATCTCCCTTCCTGCCGTTACTATATAGAGTAACCGTTACCCAAAAAGCTATTAATCAATGTCGACACTTTCTATTGCAATAGGTGCAACCAGTCTTTCGCTCATCTTGGCATTTATCTGGATGTTCTCGTTATCCTTGAGACGCAAGAGGATGGAGCAAGAGCGTCTTGAGCGTGAAGCTGCCTACCGACGTGCTATTGAAAAAGCGCGTCAACAAGAAAGGCAAGAGCGTGTTTATAAAGCGGAAACGGGCCATGTACCTACAATTTTGTATTTAGCGAAAGAAGCTGAACGCAAGAATGTGAAAGAAGCGCTGTATTGGTACCATAAAGGTGCGCAGTTGGATAACGTCACGGCGATGTACGGCATTGTTCGTCTCAGTGATAAAAAGCGCGAAGACTTGGTATTACGTGAGCAAGCAAACTATTGGCGCCTTTGTATTGCTGGTACTGAAGGGGATTCTCATGCCAAATTTGAGGCTGCGAAGGCTTTAATTTATGGGCGAGGTACCGAGCGCAATATTCCCAAAGGTGTATTTACCATCCAAGAAGTTGCTGAAGAAGGAAATTTAGAGGCCATTCTCTATATGGGCGACTGGAGTATTTCTCCTGATAACCCAACACCATCGCCTAAACAATCGACTCTTTGGTTTGAAAAAGCCGCGGAAAAGCAAAGTGAAGAGGGCATGACCAAACTGGGTCTGAATTACCTAAATGGTGTTGGTGTTGAACAAAATACTGACAGAGCTTGCTATTGGTTAGAACGCGCGGCTGAGAAAGGCAATGTGGAAGCTATGTATTATGCAGGTGAAGCATGGCGAGACATTAAGCCTAATGGCGCTGCTATCGCTTATATTTGGCTTTTCATGTCCGCCTATTTAGGTTATGAGGCTGCAAAATCAGCAAGAGACTCGGTGGGTTCGACATTAGGAGTGGACTCCGTCGTGGGACTTCAATCGTTAGCAAAACCCGTCATTAAAAAACTTCAGTTTGGACCGATGGTGAAACATTCGCTAATCAAGGCATTAAACAAGCTCTATAAAAGAGAATTACCTCTTTTTGCACTTGAAGATGCAGACACTTTGAATAAAGAGCAGCCAAATACGGAATCTTCAGAGAGTCAGCAAACGACCTCCGATAATGACACCTCAATGCAAGTGAATGAATCTGATTACAATTACTCCAACTATCACACATCTTACTCCAATCAGTAATCGTATTTATGGTATGAATTCATCGTTAATGATTAATGTGGTTTCATTTATGATTAATTTGAATCAAAAATAGGTGTATAATCTATTTTTGTTATCGATTTGAGAACATTTTGTTCCGTAAATTAGCTTGTGGTTCAATTATGATGTGATGCTCATCACTTCAAACTCTACTTTGACATTCCTCTGACAAAAATGATGCTCAACAAAATATGCTGAGCTCAGTTTTAGTGTGGCGTCTAAGGATGCTTGGCAGTGGCCTAAACGCTCGCACGTTAAATTAATGCCTTTTGGCATTCCTGTTCTATACGGAGCTTTTCATGAAAACTTTTAAAATGACATTAGCGGCGGCACTTGTTGCTGCTGTAGCCCTTCCTGCAAGCGCAAACTACGTTGACGTTCGTGGTGCTTACAAAACAGAAGCTAAAACTTACGAAACTCGTGTACGTGCTGGTTTTGACTTTGCAGAAGATTGGCAAATCCACCTTGAAGGTACTCAAGCTCAAGGTGATAAACTGTTTAGCAATTCTGGTAAAAGCGTTGCTGCATTCGAAACAGAACTAAACTACAACTGGGCAATTAACGATAACTTCACGTTAACTCCTGGTTTCGTATACTGGAACGGTTCTGACCACATGGAATACCGTCCATACCTAAAAGCAACGTATGCTGAAGGCAACTTCTATACTGCAGCTCGTTACCGTTATCAAGCAGCGTCTAGCAGCACAAACTCAAATGTAAAAACAAACGACACTAACCAAGTCGACCTATGGGTTGGTTATAACCTAAACGACTTCGCACTTGAGTATAACCCTGCTTACATCAACCAAAAAGACGGTGGTGCATACACAGGTAATGGTACTGATAAATCAGATACTAAGTGGGAACACACATTCCAAGTTAAGTACACTGGCTTTGAAACATGGGCTCCATACGTAGATTATCAGATCCTTGATAAGACATATGGTGCTAGAAACAACGGTGTATTTGAAACTAAAACAGAAAACCGCATCCGTGCAGGTGTAACGTTTAACTTCTAATCGTTATCGAATACATAGTCGCTTGGCGACAAACCGAATTGAAAAGGCAGCACATAGTGCTGCCTTTTTTAATTTTTATAACCCGCCTTTGTTTAACTCTCTTTCAGATGATGTACCATCTGCTGTCTTAACCATGTAATGGCAGAGTTATGGCTCATTTTACTTGGCCAAACCATATAGGAATCAAAGGTTTTAGTTTCAAATGGGAAAGGAAAAGTTTGCAGTTGAAATATATCACTGTACTGCTCCGCAACAGATAAAGGTATGACCGCAATCGCTTGTGAATTGGATACTGAAGGAAGCATTCCAAGCAATGAAGAGTGTTGGCTAAATACTTTTCGTGGTGGCAATACTTCGCTGACCAACCATTCCACAAATGTGAGATTGTGGCGCCTGATATTCAGTAGAACATGACTTTCGGTCATATAGTTGGATTTATCGAATTTACCTTGCTGTATGCGTGGATGATTCTTACTGGCGACGCATGTTAGCCCTTCACTGTGCAGTAATTCTGATTGAAATACTTTGCTATCTGATGGTGACACATCAATAACTAGATCCACTTTCTCCATCTGAAGATCTTCGTAGATTCTGGCATCTTTGGGAGGTAGTTCTTTTAAGATGATCTCGATATTTGGATAGGTAGTACAGACATGGAGACGTTTCTGAAGCCTTAACATAGCGGCTTCATGACAATACACGACGAATGTACGTTGTGTTTTCTTTGGATCAAACGCTTCTAGACCTTGAATCACTTTCTCTATACTCATGATATGGTCATGGGTCTGCTCATACAGCTCTTTGGCATAGCGTGTCGGTTTGATGCCTCGGCCTGTTCTCGAGAATAGTTCCTTGCCAACATTTTCTTTAAGGCGTGTCAGCGCATTACTCACCGCAGATTGCGTCAGGTCGAGTTGCTCCGCTGATTTGGTCACAGATTCTGTTTCGTAAGTAGAAATAAACACTCGCAGTAAGTTTAGGTCGAACTTCTTGTTAGGTTTGCTTTCTAGCTTTTTATTGTCCATAGCAACGTCCTGTGTCGTTGTCTGTTAATCGAGAGTTTTCTTGAATCTAAAGGCGGCAACAATAAGACCGACGACGGTAAATCCAGCCAGCCAGACGGTATCACGCCATACGTCAGACAAATCAGCACCACGTAAAATAATGCCGCGTATCATGCGCATAAAGTGAGTAGCTGGTAAAGCTTCTGCGACCCATTGAGCGGCATTCGGCATCGCTTCATAAGGAAACATAAATCCAGAGAGCAAGATAGAAGGCAGCAAGATAAACACGGTCATTTGCATGGCTTGCAACTGAGTCTGCGCGATGGTTGAAATCACCAAACCCAAAGTTAAGCTAGCGGCTATAAATAGCAAACTTCCCATCAAAATTTGACTCACTTGACCATTTATGGGAACGCTGAAAATCGCCCAACCGAGTCCTAAAATAATGAAGATCTGAATCAGTCCGATAAAGATATAAGGGACTATCTTACCGATCATTAGCTCAAGGGAATGAATAGGTGTGGTGATTAATAACTCCAGATTGCCTCGTTCGCGTTCTCGCACGATGGCTGCACTGGTAAATAAAATCATCGTCATTGTCAGTATCACACCTAAGAGTCCAGGGACAATGTTCACTGCGGATCGGCGACTTGGATTATAGAGTAGGGTTGCTTCGAAGGTTTTCGGAGAGCTTGGCTGGTAGCCTGCGATCGCAAACTCTTTGATAGGCATGTTTTGTAAGCCCAAAAGCGCAGAACTGATCATAGTATCGGAACCGTCGACCAGCCATTGGCCTAGTGTCTGCTTATGAGAAATACGTTGCGTTAGGTTGTTAGGTAAGATTAACGCCGCACGTACCACACCCTCACGAATGGCAACCTCTGCTTCCTCAACCGTTGGATATTGTGCTTTAACGGTTACGACTTGAGTGACCTTGACGGCTTCAACAATAATTCGCCCCGGGGCTGATTGGCTTTGATCAACAATCGCAATCGGAATATTCCGCACGTCTGTATTCATTGCAAATCCAAATAAAATAAGCTGAATGAGCGGTATCATGACAACCATCCCAAACGTAATGCGATCCCTTAAGAGCTGACGAATTTCTTTGACCATTATGGCGCTCATGCGCGTTAAGCTTTTCATTGTCTGCCCTTACCTGTCACGGAAACAAAGACATCTTCTAAACTTGGTCTTGCCGGCGTGAGCTCTGCCTGAGCTAAATCAGGGAAGCGCGTTTTAAGCCATAAGATGGGGTCTGCGACGGATTGATAGATCAATACGCGTAAGCGAATTCCTAACTGAGCTGCAGATCTAACCTCTTCACAAGCGATGAGCTTCTCTTTCAATGCTCGTAATTGAGGCGCTCGCACTTCGATAATGTTGACTCCCATATTATTCATCAGCACTTCTGGCTCATCATCCGCGCGCATTTCTCCCGCTTCCATAATGGCTAATCGATGACAACGCTCAGCTTCATCCATATAGTGGGTGGTGACTAGGATAGTGGTGCCTTGATCACTAAGATCAAACAGCTGCTCCCAAAATTCTCGACGATTCTCAGGATCCACGGCTGAAGTCGGCTCATCCAAAAAAAGCAGTTCTGGTCTGTGCATGGTCGCAGCTGCAAGAGATAAACGCTGTTTTTGGCCACCGCTCATGCCGCTGACTCGTTGTTTCTTGAGGTTGGACAGACCGTAGATACTCAGTTGCTCTTCTATTCGATTGTTACAAAAAGAGCGGTTCATTCCGAATATTTGCCCAATAAACTGCAAGTTCTCCTGAACAGAAAGATCGTCATACAGAGAGAATTTCTGTGTCATATAACCAATCTTTAGTCTCAGTTGTTCTGACTGTTGGGGAATATCCAATCCCAAAACATTAACGGTGCCCTCGGTAGGACTAAGCAGGCCTGTTAGCATGCGAATAGTGGTCGATTTTCCGCAACCATTGGGCCCTAGAAACCCATAAATACTGCCTTTGGGAACCGACAAGTTAATGCCATTGATGGCAGTAAAGTCACCAAACTTTTTGGTGATATTGGTTGCTGTAACGGCAATCTCGCTCATCTACTTCAGCCCCGCTAAGTCAACTTGAGCTGGTACTCCGGTAGGAAGTGTTTGAGCACTGTCAGGTAAGTCGATCTCTGCCAGATACATCAAGCGTGAACGCTCATCTTCAGTTAGAGCATAATAAGGGGTGAATGACGGATCGGATGCGACCCAACGAACGTTGCCCGTCAGTATTTGATCTAACCCGTCCACATGAACAGGCACTTCAATACCCGGAACGAACTTCACCCTGACTGATGAAGGAACATAGACACGCGCATAAGGCACTCGGTCTGCAAGCACCACGGCAACAAAGGAACCTGTGGCAACTCGTTCGCCAAGATTGTATGGCAGGTTATCAAGTACGCCATCACGTGTCGCGACGATAGTGAGCTCATCCAACTGCTGGGTTTGTAATGCAACGTCGGCCTTGGCAGCAGCCAAGGCAGCTTCTGCTTGTGTAATATCCTCGGGTCGGGTACCGGCTGTCAGCTTTGAGAACTCTTCTGTTGCCGAGTTTAGCTCCGCTCTTGCTGAGTCGCGGTTAGCTAACGCTTGGTCCTTTTGCGATTGACTTGCGAGTTTTTTGCGCACTAACTCTTCTGCTCGAGAGTAGTTCTTTTCCGCTTCGATCAATCGAGCTTGGGCCATATCTACTTTAGCTTGCGCAGCTGCAATATCTTCAGGTCTTTCACCATTGGTTAGGCGAAGTAAGTAAGCACTGGCTTTTGCTTCTTCAGCTATCGAATGAGCTAATACGGCTTCTTGCCGTTTGGTGTCTAAGCGAACTAGAACATCTCCTGTTTTTACCATACTCCCTTCACGAATAGGCAATTCACGAATGATTTCATTCGCGGTAGAAGAAAATGTAATGCGGTCTCGCTCAAGTGTACCTAGTGCTTTGCCATTGTCGTCACTTTGGCATCCCACCAGAGAAAACAAGATAGAGAAAACAATGAACAACGACCGTTTCATAGAAAACCCTCAAATATCACTTATATAGTCAATATTAGAAGCCAGTTGATTATTTTCTAGCTAATTTTCATAAAGTTATGAAGTCAAGACGTTTTGGATATTGGTATTCGTTGGGAGGTGAGATAGTGATTAATTTCAGGGGGAGTCTGACAAGCTGTCAGATAGGGAGCAGAGTATGATTACTTCGCGCGGATCTTTTTAACCAGTTGTTAAACCTAACATATAGTTTTTATTGATTGTTTGACACAAAGTCACGTCCTGACATTTCCTTGAACTTTCTGACTAGTACCTGTCATCTGTATTCCGTAAATTAACGCTTAGTTCAACAAAATCAAGCAATACAGTGAACTTGGTTTGTAGGGAAATTCTGCAACAGTCACGGATAAGACAGCATCAAACATGAAAGACCAACTAACGATTTCAGTTTCAACCATTAACGGCTCCAAGCACTGGCAGTTGAGTAAATCGATGCGCCGGAGCTTAAAAAGCTTGCTTGGAGTCAGTGTTGCGGTGGTGTTTGGCGGCGCGTTGCTTATTCAACACCTTTATCAAGTTGTGGATTACGCTGAGCTCAAACAAAAAGAGCTTGCCAGTGAGTCGCAAACATTGGGTGACGAACTGGCAAATTTGCAGGACCTGAAACAAACCTTAGAGAACGACCTATCTGATAGAGAAGAGCGCATAGCGTTAGTCTCTGAACGACTTTCTGATTTAGAGAAAGTACTGGGAGTGTCTGACCAAGGCGGTGATATTGAGTTGGAGTCCCGTCTGGATGCTGCGGCAATCCACTCTAATATCCGAATGGTGATGTTGACCCAGATCCCGAGCGGTTCGCCCGTGGGGAAACATCGAATGTCGTCTCAATTTGGCAAGCGTACTCATCCTGTGACTGGGAAAGTTAAAATGCACCGAGGGTTAGACTTTGCTGTGAATACAGGTACGTCAATCTACGCCCCTGCAGACGGTGTGGTTGAGGTAACAAGGCGCAGTAGTAAAGGTTCTGGCAACTTTCTTCGACTACAGCATTCATTCGGATTTTCAAGTTCGTACTCACATCTTAAGAGCTTCAAAGTTAAGAATGGGCAGTTTGTACGTAAAGGGGATTTGATTGCCATTTCGGGCAATACAGGTCTGTCATCTGGACCACATTTACATTATGAAGTTCGCTTTGTTGGGCGAGCGTTAAACCCTAGGCCTTTTGTGGAGTGGGGTGTGCATGAGTTTGAAGATATCTTTAAAAAGGAACGAGGAATACGATGGGAATCTTTAGTAAAAACAGTGGAACAAAGAGTCGCTCAGCAGCTGCAACTCTCATCGCCAAAGGCTGTACTATTAGCGGAAAACTCAAATTAGAAAGTGATATTCAAGTCGATGGAATCGTCGATGGACAAGTTCACGTCGAAGGCTCATTAGTTGTTGCTGAGTCGGGACGAGTGAAAGGTGAAATATTCGCAAAGCAGTTAATTGTTAACGGTATTGTCGAAGGCAATTGTCATGCGGAGCATATTCAGATTCTCGCTAATGGTCGAGTTAAGGGTAAAGTCTGGAGTAACAACTTGAGTATTGAACCGGGCGGTAAATTCTTTGGCGAAACGGCAGAGTTTCCGGATGATGAAGTAGTGAGTCTAAAATCAAAAGAGACGACGGAAACAAAATTGCCAATCAACCCGAAAAGTGGTCCAAAAAACGACATTAAAAAGAGCGCTTAAGCGCGAAAGGTGCGGTTCTCTCGCTGCACCTCAATCCTCTGGAACTACAACCTTAATTTCTCAATTTGTGATAACGATAGCTATCCATTGTTGATATTAATCAATCAACCCTCAGTATAACCCTTTCGTATAGTAGGGACATTAGTTAGAAGAGTTACAATTCGCCTAATACAGCTCATCTGAATGAGCTCGGAAGTAGTATAATTAAATAATACCTTTGACTAAAAGTGAAAGGATCTGAGCATGTCTAGGCAAAACAATAAGTCTTCTGAAAGCCGTCGCAGATTTCTACGTGACGCAGCGAGAACCGCTGTTGGTGTTGGCGCTGCGGCGACTTTACTAGGGTTACAATCCAAGCAAGGGCAAGCAAAAACCAGTGGAGGAGTGCCTATTCGGCCACCTGGAGCGCTTGCTGGCGACCAATTTGACCAAGCGTGTTTGCGCTGCGGTTTATGCGTCCAGGCCTGTCCGTACGATACGCTAAAGCTTGCAACCCTTTTATCTCCTGTAGCATCAGGAACGCCATATTTTACCGCCCGTGATATTCCTTGCGAAATGTGTGAGGACATTCCTTGTGTGGTGGCGTGTCCAAGTGGTGCGCTTGATCATTCACTTACTAATATCGACGACTCCCGTATGGGGCTCGCGGTACTTATTGACCATGAAGAGTGTTTGAACTGGCAGGGGTTGCGCTGCGATGTTTGTTATCGAGTGTGTCCGGTCATCGATAAAGCAATTACCCTTGAGCCAATTCGCAACCAGCGCACTGGTTACCATGCCAAGTTTATTCCAACGGTTCACTCTGACCACTGTACAGGCTGCGGTAAATGTGAGCAGGCATGTGTTACCGATGTACCTGTCATAAAGGTTGTGCCTATTGAACTCGCTAAAGGTCATATGGGCGACCACTATCAGCTTGGATGGGAAGAAAAGGTAGAACTTCGTGATGGTACCTTCCCTGAAACACCAGAGATAGCGCCGAGTGAGCACATCCGCATTAATGACGGGAGGAAATAACCATGGCTAAGAATCTCGCAAAAGATGCGGGTAAAGACGCGATAAAAGAGCTTGGCTGGTGGAAGGCACATCGTTTTTTGATTTTAAGAAGGTTATGCCAACTGGCCATTATAGGTCTATTCATGGTGGGGCCAACATGGGGAATTCTTGAAGGCAACCTATCATCCAGCATGTTATTTGGGGTGATTCCTCTCAGTGATCCACTCCTCGTGATACAGACATTGGCCACAGGGCACTGGCCAGAAGTGAATGCTCTCATTGGTGTTGCTATTGTTGTTGTGTTTTACGCTCTTATCGCTCCTCGTGCGTTCTGTGCTTGGGTTTGCCCTCTCAATATGGTCACCGATTTAGCAGCGTGGATGCGACGTAAACTAAATCTTAAGGCAAGTTATAAATGGTCTCCAAAACTTCGCTATTGGTTGATTCCGGTGATTCTGCTGGGTAGTGCGGTTTCTGGTTCACTGTTGTGGGCGTGGATTGATCCTGTGGCATCGTTACATCGTGGATTGGTATTTGGGATGGGTGCTGGCTGGATATTGATTCTATTGGTTTTCTTACTTGATCTCGTTTTGGTTGAACACGGTTGGTGCGGGCATTTGTGCCCACTGGGTGCAACTTACGGCGTCATCGGTCGTAAGAGCGTTATCAGAATTAAAGCTACTCACCGCGAGGCGTGCACTAAATGTATGGATTGTTATAACGTGTGCCCTGAACCCGATGTTCTTAGGCAGCCCCTTAAACAGGGGGACAGACGTGTTATGAGCCAAGATTGCATTAGCTGTGGGCGCTGCATTGATGTGTGTGCTGAAAAAGTACTCGAGTTTACTGCGAGTTCAAAGCAAGACCATAGTTAGAAGTCATAAGTTATGGAACGTCGCGTCTAGGCTCTGTAACGTTCCATTCTAAAAGTTTGCTGCTTTTTACTTTTCTATCAATGGCGTGTTTGTGAATATGGGCTAAGGCCATATAGGTGGCTAACACTATGCTAAGCATGCTTATACTTTTACCTTATTGGTCAACATGTCTAAGGTGACACCGTTCATTTACGATGAATACCACCCAAGCACTATCGTTCCATACTGAGTCTTTTTCTGGAGTCCAAACTGTGCAGTCCAAGGTCTTGGTGTCGCTGTAGTTTACGGTGAGGTCAAAATTCATAAGATCTTTTGACATATTTATTTGTTTGAAGTCACCGTGTGACGAGATATCAATAGGCGGCGATTGTTGACCAATGTGAACCGCGGTTTTACCTATATGCTTGTGAACATCAAGATCTAGGATAAAAACGGGCACTTTGCCGTCCACATGTTGAACGTTGGGTTGGTGTAGAGCGTATAGTTGATAGTCATCGGTGTCGGTATCACCTAGACTAAAAACCCAATAGCGAGCTTTATCCACTAGTTCAATTTGAGTATTAGCTAGCACCTGCTGTTCATTTCGACTTATAAGTTCAATGTTTAACAAGTTAACCAAGTCGTCTGTGTCTCGAAATTGTACGGTTTTCGAGTAACCGATATGACGAGAGTACTGGTTTTTCAACAAGTCATGTTTCTCTCCCTTTAGAGACATAGCAACTACGTCAGTCTCAGTGTATTCACTGGGACTAGCGATAAAGTCAAATGTACGAATAACCATACTTTGAGGTTGCGCTAGGGTAGCTTCTGGATTAGTTGGACTGCTTCCTCCACATCCAAGCAACGTGCTGGCGGTTAACAGGAAAGCAAAACATGACAACGAGCGTAGTACATTCATAGAGTTTCTCTTAATTGAAAGTGGAGTTAAAGTTTATTCAGGCGATGAAATCCAGGCTCTTGATATACAGAGCCATTTTGGGGCATCGAAAAGGTTGGCTGATATTAATCCAGCTTGGTTTTCTATCTTTTACAGAAACGGAATAGTGCGCCTCCATAAACAGCAGTGTTTCTTCAATCACAGTATTCCAGCGTTGATCCTGTCTAACGATAAGTTGGCTAGACTTTGGGTAAAATTTCCATTTAGTCGTACTTAACTGAGGGCAGATATAAACCTGACCTAAATGGTCAACGATCACCTCACCTTCAAGTTTGTTAGCACGAAACTTCTTATTTACGTCATCCTTGGTATCAGTGTGAATTTTAATGGCATAGATAAACGGCATATATAACCTACAGCTGTGTTTGTTCCTCAGAAGAACCTGATAAAAGTTGTTTAAGCATATTCCAAAAATGTAGTCACATTATTGGATAGAATTGGTAATGACTAAATATACAGTCTCGGATCGCGGATGCTTAGATCAATGTCGTCCATATAAGCGGCTAGCTTCTGTGGCGAATCAATGCGAATCTTGCCTCTATATAAAGTAACAAGCTGACTTCTTTCTAGTTCTTTCATTACTTCGTTTACCCGTTGGCGTGCGATACCTGTCATGTCACTTAATTGTTGCTGTGACACTGAAATTTCGACCATCGATTCTTTGGTGTTCATATGAGCCAATATATCTATCAGCTGATAAACAATTCGCTCTGTGATATTCGCACTATATATTAACTGGCTTTGTAGCCACTTCTCTTTTGACTCAAACGTTAATGAATAAAACCATTTGTAGATTTCAGCATTCTTTTCACATATTGGACGCAAGCGTTGGTTGCTAAAATGAATAATACTACAAGGTTCTATTTCAATAAATATAAAAGGCAACAACGAGGCATTGGGGTCAATATAATTTCCGAACCAGCCATCTTGACCCACTAATAGGCAATTTGCAGTTTTTAAATTTGGTGTTTGTATACAAATCGCTAATGTTCCACGTTCTATAAAGTTGATGCCTCTATTTATGAGACTCGGACTTGTCAACGCAGGGTCTTCGATTGAAATTCGCTGAGCCACAGAAACCAGTTCTTGTGACAACTCTGGCGACAACGACGTCGTCCATCTCAATTGTTCAACCGCTATCGTCTTTGTCATAACCGCCTCTTTTAATATCTTCTTATAGATTATAGAGGCTTACGGATATTATGAATGCGTTTCTTGCCGTCGTTGAGGGAGAGTGTATAGGGGAATGCAGAGAAGAAGTATCCGATGGCGGACACTTCTCGCAATTAATTTAATAAAAGTGGTGGACTGTGTTCGAAAACAACGATGGTGTGCTTAATGAAATAGCACCCCTGTAGGGGATGATGGCTACTGAGCTATATCCAATATGTTGTCTTTTACACCATTGGTTCTGAACCAACCTGCGATGCTAAAACGCTCGCGGTGAGTTGGCAGTACTTCGTGAGGGAACTGCTCTGAGAAAAACACAAATAATCGGCCTGATTTTGGTTTGATTCGTGTCAGCTCATTGTCATCTAAGTCGTAGACAACTAAATCACCACCATCTTGCTCTGTCCATTCATCGTTCATGTAGAACACTGTCGTCAAACGGCGATTCTCGTTACCGCGGAAGCAATCTAGGTGTTTCTGGTAGAAATCACCCTTTTCATATTTTGCAAAGTGCGCTTCATATTCAAATAGGCCCAAGAAAAAATTCTGGTTTGCAGCTTGGCGAATGATCTCCATCTTACTAAGAAATTGTTGAACTGGCTCACCAAGATCGCTCGATAGCCAGCAGATTTTGTCACTGCGAATTGCGCTTTCACGCATGACTTCATCGTTGCGACCAATACACGCTTTTTTCCAGTTCTCTGGCAGACACTCTTTGAGCGCATCAACTTGATCGGGAGACAGAAAATCGTCCCAAATGTAATAGCCTTGAGAGAATAAGGAATCGATGAGCTTTTGCATGATAAGCGCCGCCGTGGTTATAAGAAACAGGAGGCGCTTTATAGATAATTAACCCGTTGTCATCAAATCTGTTTTTTTGTCGTGACGATTAACACGGTTATGCTCTGGGATCTGACAAAAACGGTCAGAGCCTAAAGCGTGATTAAAGATCGATTCTAAAGACCGATGTTGTACCACTGACTTCATTACCGACGGCAATGAAGTGGTTGCCCTGACGTGTGAAGTACTCGATGGATTCAGGCCCAAGATCGCCTGCCTTTGGGTTGTATTGGTCATTATCGCAATCGCCATCATCTACTTGAGTGCAAACTGGCTGGGAGAAGTCACGGTTATTAACGTAGGTGATAAACAGGGCTTGTGCAGGTTCTGTAACATCATAGACCATAATGCCGCCATGACGTTCTAAGCCAATGAACGCGTAGTGACGACCATTAATATGTGCAACTTCAATGGCCTCTGGCTCGACACCTTTATCATCACTGCGGTCATCTGCGGAGCCGTTATTATCATTAGTGCTATTGAAGTACTTCGCTTCCTTCATGAATACAATGTTGGCAAATTCATCGCCACTGTCATAAACCCGTTCACCCGTTTCATTCCAGATAGAGAAGGAGCGAGCGCCAAAGGCTTGCACTTTTTCATCTGCTGCCAATGTTTGGTTTGGCTTGATCACTTTAAGGCGTGCTAATTGTGCGTTGTCTTTTAGAGCGACTGCCAGAGGATGATTCGGATCCACTTTGAGCTTCTTGCCACGAACCTCATCAACGTAAGCGATACAGAAGTCTTGCTTGTTAGCGTAGTCCTCAGCATTTTGCTGTTCGTCACCGTCCCACTTGAAACCTTGTTTATCACATTGTTGTTGTGTGGTGTTGAAACCATACTCACGGCCATCACCTTCATTCGCGGTCACAACATAAGTTTCGCCATTTATGCTATAGCTAGCTATGCTGTCGGGCATATACAGGCCTTCTAACATTGGGTAGCTCTTCAAATTGCCCACAATGTTGTCTTTATTAGAGGCATCAAGTTTCGTTGTTTGCCAAGATTTGCCTCCCAAGCCAACGATACTTTTAACACTCGCTGAAGCAACATCAATAGTCGCCATCGCATTGTTTTCTTGAAGGGCTACATAGAGCGAGCCTTTCTCATCAAACGTTAAATATTCCGGCTCTAAGTCTTGAGCAACAGTCGCGTTAGGATGAGAGATGCGAACTTTAGAACTAAGTTCTGAGTGACGAGATTGGCCCTGATTAAACTCGCGAAAGTCAATCTGAGTCACTAATGCTTTTTGAGGTCCATTGTTTAGGTCGACCAAAGTGACAGATCCTTCTGGGTCGACAGAGTAGTCTGCGTTGGGTTCACCTTCGTTTGCACTAGCAAGGTAACGGCCGTCTTTGGAGAAGCTGACCATGTCTGGCAGTGAGCCTGCTTGGTAGGTGGTAATGAGCGCTAAGGTATCGGAGCGATACAAGGCAATAATGCCTTTGTCTTGCTTATTACTATTCTCGATAGCGACAGCGACCAGTCCTTCATGAGCCGATACACTATTCGCTGCGCCAATTTTAATGCCGGATTGCTGTGCTGCGGATACTAGATCAATCTGACCTGTCGAACTTGGCTTACCTTGTTTATCAAGCGAAAGTACATCGACTTTCTTTGCTTGTGCATTGACCACATATAGCTTGTCGGTGCAGCTATCGTAACTGACAATCTCTGCAGCAGATGTACCAAACGGGGCATCTGCGATGGATGTGCCGACCAAGGTAAGACCGGAAATTGACATTTCTGAAGGTTCAGGGACAACTGATGTTTTACATTGAATATTAAACGTCTCAACGGCATTGAAAGCTGTCTTTGAAGAAGAGTTTGATGCACATCCAGATAGTGCGATGCTTGCTACGATAACCGAAGCAAAAGTGGTTCTAAGCGAGTTCATATTTCCTCCTTGAATGATTAACTCGCCGAGGATAAATATATTTTGTTACGTTTGTGTGTATGGACTAAAAAACCTACGAGAATGTTCACATGGACAGGCTGATAGTGGGCTAGATTAAAGGATGAGATTCAGCAGTGAATAATGAAAAAAGCGAGGAGATCCTCGCTTTTTAATGTTGGCTATTTGGCGACGTTACCTGCTACGTTGAGAGCATCCCATGTTCTTGCGAATGGTGGGGCGTAACAAAAATCCAGATAACCTAGTTGTTGAGTCGTCATCTTAGCGGTAATGGCGACCGCAAGTGCATTGATGCGCCCAACTGCACCTTTCTTACCGATGATCTCACCACCAAGTAGAATGTTGGTCGTCGGCTCGTACACCAGTTTGATCTTTATGTCTTCTTGTCCTGGGTAATAGTCGGTCTGGTTTTTGTCTTGGATGGTTGATGTCTTAACTTCCAATCCGTGCTCTTTCGCCATCATCTCGGAAACGCCAGTACACGCCAGTTCGTAATCGAGAACCTTCAAGCAAGATGAGCCTAAGAAGCCGTTTAAATAAGTGTCCTTACCTGCTAAATGATCTGCCATCATACGAGCTTGTTTGTTCGCTGTGGTGGCTAGTGGTACGTACACTGACTGTCCCAGCGCCATATGATGTGCAACAGCGCAGTCACCGACCGCATAGATGTGCTCATCGTTTGTTTTACCAAACTCGTCAACCAAGAGCGCGCCATTCGCTGCTTTTGGTAGATTGAACGCTTCGGTGTTTGGTTTGAAGCCGAGAGATAGAATAACAATGTCCGCTTCGATATCACCGTTGTCAGTTGCAACGATGTAACTACCATCTTGTGCATCGCGAATGGTATTGACGCTACAACCTGTTTTCAAGGTCGCGCCAGATTCACGCACGGTCGCTTCGACAACATCAATCATCTCAGGGCTAAATTGACGACTCATGACAGTGTTTTCACGTTCAACGATAGTGACATCTTTGTCAAGCATATGTGCAGCATCGAATACTTCTAGGCCAATGAAGCCAGCACCAATAATACAAACTCGCTGTTTGCTGGTGTCTTTAAATGCTTCTTTTACGGCTAGGCCGTCTTCTTGACTCGTTAGGGTGTAGACATTCTCGCGGTTGTATTCACCAAATGGTGGGACGATTGGACGAGCGCCGGAACAAATTATGAGTTTGTCATAGCCAATAAGCGCATCTGTACCATCATGACGAACACTGATTTGCTTTTCCGTGCAGCTTAAGGAGATTACTTCGCTGTTAAGACGGACGTCCAAACCCGATGCGATGGCTTGTTCTGGTGTTCGTGAGATCATGCGCTCAGTGTCGTCAAAAAAGCCACCTGCGAAATAAGGAAGACCACAACCACCAAAAGAGATGTAATCACGTTTTTCAATAACAATGACATCGTCACTTGGTTGATTGCGCTTGTATTTTGCCGCAAAACTCATTCCAGCAGCGTTACCGCCAACCACTACAACTTTCATAACTATTACCTAAAATAAGACTGAAAAGAGCACCCAGAGGGTGCTCGTATTATTAATATAAGACGTTAAACAATTGCTTCGCTTTCTTTTGTTGGCGTTGCTGCGCCTTCTGCGTTGTATTGTTCTAAGTCGAGTGTGCCGTTTTTCTTCGCAGTAACCACACCGGACAACATCGAACCAGAGATGTTCAGTGCAGTACGCGCCATGTCGATCAGTGCTTCAATCGATACCAAGATAGCAACAACGGTGATGTCTAAGCCCATGATAGTCAATACAGCAACCGCTGCAAAGGTTGCACCGCCACCAACACCCGCGATGCCAAAAGAGGCAATTGCAATTACCGCGACAAGTTGGATTATGAAACTTAGGTCAACAGGCATACCCATGACTTGTGCAGCCATAATCGCAAGCATTGCTGGGTAGATACCGGCACAACCGTTTTGACCGATACTGGTACCAAATGTCGCTGACATATTAGCGGTTTCTTCATCAACACCTAGGCGCTGTGTTTGAGTTTCCACGTTTAGAGGGATGGCCGCCATACTTGAACGCGAGCCAAAACCAAACACAAGAACAGGCCATGATTTCTTAGCAAACTTCGCTGGAGACAGGCCAAACATTGACACCATGACAAAGTGGATAACAAACATCACTGCGATAGCAACATAGCTTGCTACTAGGAAGCGGCCCATTTCAGCCAGTGCGAATAGGTCGTTAGTCATCATGAACGTTGTCATCAGAGCAAATACACCGTATGGCGTTAGCTTCAAGATTTCACGAACCATGGACAGTACCACTTCTTTCGCTGCATTGATGAAATCAACAAAGCTCTGTACTTTCTCTGGTTTACGCTTTTTCACTTGCAGAATGCTGTAGCCTAAGAACATACCAAACAGAACAGTCGATAGCGTTGATGTTCTTTGCGAGCCAGTTAGCATGTCAAAGATGTTTGCAGGAATGATAGACAACACTAGGCCAGAAAGACCGCTGCTTGCCATGGCATCTTGAGTTGCAATCAATCTGTCGCCACGAGCTTCGATAGCACTGTTAGTACCAATAGTGCTTACTAGAGCGTTTGCATCAATGCCGAAGATATAGATACTCGCGATGCCGACGACTGCAGAAATTGCTACCGTGAAAATGAGGATACCAATAATTTTCGGCGCAATTTTAGACAGTGCACCACTTCCATCTACGTTCATGATCGAAGAGATCATCGCGACGAAGACGAGTGGGATAACAATCATTTGTAGAAGCTTGATGTAGCCTTTGCCGAAGATAGAAATGAATTCGGCGAAGCCTGTTGTTGCTTCGTTACCAAAACCTAAGACCAGTTGAATCGCACCACCAAACAGTAGGCCCGCGACTAACGCACTTAGTACTCGGAAGTTAAAGCTTTTCTTTTGCTTTTTAAAGTTTGCTAGGACGGCGTAAAATCCCAAAAACAAGACGCATAACGCTATAAATGTAAGACTCATGAGATACTCCTATTGTTCCCCATGGTTATTTCTTATGAGCAATGGCTTCGATTTCAACCAAGGCATCTTTTGGTAATCTTGCTGCTTCAACACATGAGCGAGCTGGTGCATTTTCTGTCCCAAATACTTCGGTATACACTTCGTTGAATGCGGCGAAGTTTTCCATATCTGAGAGGAAGCACGTTGTTTTAATCACAGTGTCTAATCCTGCTCCACTTTCTTCTAAAACAGCTTTAAGGTTTTCTAGAGATTGCTTAGCTTGTTCTTTGATTCCACCTTCTACAAATTGCATTGTTTCTGGTACAAGGGGTAATTGACCAGAGGTATAAACTACGTCGCCGTAAATGGTGCCTTGTGAATAAGGACCGATTGCTGCTGGTGCTTTTTCTGTGGCGATAATTTGTTTCACTGTAAACTCCTAATTATTGATTTTATTCAGATTTAAATTCTCGGATGAACTTGTAAACCGCTTGTCGACTGATTCCAAGTTGCTCAGATACTTGTGTGGTTGTTTCCTTTAGTTCAAAGATGCCGTTGTCAAACAAACAGCGCGTAATGGCCTTGTTTCGACCTTTTGTGGTAATCGCGCTGTTTTGGTCAACTTCAGCGATGGCCGCAGTGAGCGCTTGAGCGATGACATCATTGGCATTATTGCTAAAGTTCTCGTGGACTAACGTCTGTGATGTTGAGCATTGAGGCATCAGTGTTTTGATGATCTCAGGGAAAGGAAACGATAAATTCATGTTGATGCAAAGCATCCCTATGGCTTTGTTATTTGGGCCAGCCAAAACACAGGTTGTTGACTTTAATAACGAACCATCCGCGGCATTGGTAAAATAACTCTTAGGAGAGACTTCTCCTGTTTTTTCAAAAGCACGCCACATTCGTAAACCTAAATCGGTAACCGGTGAACCTATTTTTCGGCCTGTATGGTGACCATTAACGATTTTAACAACAGAGTTTTCTAAGCTTTCAAAAGAGTGAATCACGACTTCACAATGAGGACCAATTAGGTCAGCAATAGTGTCAGCAACTCTAAAATAATTGGCTAATGCCGCTCTGTCTTCTTCGCTAAAAGGTACTTGTTTAACATTCATACTTAGGTTTACATTTTTTAACTTTATGACTCAAATCTACTCCTTTTGAGGTAGTTGAGCAACTGTAAGGTAAACTTATGTAAACCTAAAAAAGACGTGAATAAGTGTTTATTTAACCGATATTTAACAAGATATTCGTTCGAAATATGAACAGGATCACGATTGGTGAGGTCTTTGATTTTAAAATCTTAAACTAGCTCAAAGTTTACTATTTTAAATTTAATGAAATACTAAATGCAGGTTTATTGACTAGGCTCAATTTTGAAAATTGAAATGTGCGTCCTGCCCAAGTTTAATTGGGCAGGATGGCTATCATTTACTGACTAAGCTCACTAAACCTCGGCAAACTCTTAGCAAACCTCTGGTGCACATCCATATAGGTTTGCATGTAGATCTCATCGATACTGTCAGCGCAAGGGAAGCTGGATGAGAAGTCGACATGTTTACGATCGATGGACAATTTGGCTGCCTCGATAATATGAGCGACAAACATTCGAGGATCTTCCAAACCGATGGAGATCCGCATTGTGGTTGGCTTGATACCAGCTTCATTTAGCGCTTCGTCGCTAAGTTCGGAGTGGGTCGTTAAGGCAGGGCAAAGCGCAACGGTGTTGGTTTGTCCCAGACTTACCTGCATACCGATAGCTGGCTCAAGCATGTCAAAGAACTGTTTGAACCCAGCACGATTGATTGGTGCACGATTGCCATTGCCTTCCATATCGATGGTAAACAGAGCCGCAGGCAAGCCCAAGTGCATGTTGTTCTGGCAGTGTTCGTAGTTATCACTGTCAGGCAGAGCCGGGCATGACACGTTGATGTCTGGGTGAGCATCGAAGATCTTCGCCAAGGTGAGAGTATTGATGGTTTTCTGCACCACACGCATTTCGTAAGTTTTCATACCATTGAGTACTTCAAATGCTTTGTCGGCGTCTAAGAATGCACCTTTAATGTAATACACATTCCAAAAGAGCGTTTCGTTCCATGGAATGATGACCTCATCGCCGTTAGGTTTGGTGAAGGTGACTTCTTCTCCTTTTGGTACAAACATGGCTTCGTTACGGCCGATGACGACCCCAGCGGTTGTGGTCCCTGAACCAGCTAGCTCTTTGGTGTAGGAATGAACTACGAAATCAGGTCGTTCCATCACGTCATCGCGTTTTAGTACTGGGTGCAGGAGCGGGGTACCAACCGTTGAGTCAACGATAATGTCCCAACCACGAAGATGAGCCGCTTTACTGATGCTAGCAACATCTAAGACGTATCCATGTGGATTACAAGGTGATTCTAGATAAACGTATATTTTCTTACCAGCGGCAAGGCGGTCGGCGTATTTATCGGCAATCTCATCAAGACGAGCCGCAAACTCATCTCCGGAGTAACCATCGACCCATTCGACCGCTACATTCAAGTTTGAGGGTTTTCCAAACCAATCTTCTAATAGCTGATAAGACCCACCGTAGATGTTGCGTGATGCCAGCACAATATCTTCATGCCCAAGTAAGTGGCTCAACAACCCATCAATTGCCGCCATGCCAGAGTTAAAGTTCCATGCAAGGTACTCATTAGCTCTTGAGCCTGCCTCTAGGTCAACCATGTGGTTAGCCAGTGAGATTGATGTTGGGTTGAGCAGTCGAGAGTAAATATCGTGAAGCGGCTCTTTACCGTTGAATGCATCTTCAATCCATTCGGTACACGCAAACAAATATGTTGCGGTACGCGTAATCACAGGACTGGCTGAGAATATAGCGGCAACATTGTCGAAGATAGGGTAGGCACCCTTAGAGGCAAAATGACCATTATTGGTGGCAATGGATTGGTAAGTAGTGCGCATGGGGTTTTGCAGGTTGTCGAGGATCTTCGCGATCTGAAATGACAAAAATCGCTTGGCGTTAAACCAGGCGATTCGGTCACTTTTGTCGAGCTCTGAAAGTCCATCAACGGTCAATGCCCAAAGATCGTGTGTTTTCGTGTTGGCTTTGTATAGTGTGGTCGCTAGTTCAACCAGCGTGGTGCCGTATTCACTATTTGGGTCGATGCCAAAGTGTTTTGCTTGCTCAATGGCAAGAGCTTCTGCTTGTTCGTGTTTGGTTGTTTTACGCAGCGGGCTAAGTTGAGTTGAGGTATTCATAGTTCCATCCTTTATTGTACCTCTTATAACTTTAGTGTTATAAAAATGTTAAAGATTGCGATTTAAGAAGTAACTTACCAACTTTGAGCAATTATATTGCGCATATTGGTTATAAATTGATGGAAAATGCTAATGGATGAGATCGACAAAAGAATACTGGCTGAGTTGCAAAGCAACGCTCGGCTAACTAATCAAGAGTTGGCAGATCGGGTTGCTCTGTCGCCGTCCCCCTGTTTGCGCCGAGTTCGGTTCTTGGAGAAGCAAGGAGTCATTCAAGGTTATCATGCCAGTGTTGACCAAGAAGCGTGCGGGCTGCCTATTAATGTCTTTGTATTGGTGAAACTCGAAAAGCCGACAGAAGAGAACATGCGAGACTTTGAACATCACATTGAAATGATTGATGAAGTGTTGGAGTGCTTTTTGATGACGGGCAACCACGACTACTTGTTGCATGTAGTCAGTGAGTCGCTAAAAAGCTATGAGCAGTTTATCCGCAAGCAATTAACTCGCCTGCCAAATATCGCCTCCATCGAATCGAGCTTCGCCTTTGGTCAAGTAAAAGCAAAGACGAAGCTGCCAGTGAGATAAGTAAGTCCCATTAGTGTTTAGATTTAATGAGTGCTAAAGCTTTATCAAAATCGAATTCTTGTAGAGCGTCATCAAGTTGCTTTAGTTGATTTTGGGTAAGCCCCAGTAATTGGCTTTGCTCTATGTTTTGCACTATCTCAAGCGCATCGGTATCGTTCTGTTCAATGGCGCTCTGCAATCGTTCATAGAGAGTAGGGTCAAAATTCGCTGTATGCTCAGGGTTATCGTTAGCCGCTGTATGAGAGTGTAAAACGTCACTCTCTCTTATTGCCTCAGTGGTTTGATTCAGAGCATTGAGTAGCTTCTTTTGAAGTTGTTCATTGTTGATATCAGATTCTAATGCACTACAGAGCTCAAATAACTCGTTCGCACCTATATTTCCTGAGACGCCTTTTAAGCTATGGATGTAGCGTTTTAAATCGGAGGACGCTGCATTAGCGAGTTGTTCTCTTGCTTGAGATAAATCAGAGTAGTGCTCATAAAAGCGTTGTAACAGTCGGCGATAGAGCTGGTGGTTGTTATTCGCACGAGCAAGACCTTGGGACAAGGTGATGGTGTTAATGTCATGAAGTTTCACTGGTTGAGTATTAGCATTAGAGTCGGAGCCGGAAATGCTTACTTCTGACCCAATTTCGCGTTGAGGCGAGGTGATCCATCGAGCAAGGGTGCTGAACATGATGCCTACATCGATTGGTTTAGCTATGATGTCGTTCATCCCTGACTGGTAGGCGCGTTCTCTATCACGCTCCATCACGTCGGCGGTCATGGCAATGATAGGGATAGCTCGGTCATTGAGTGTGTTTCTTATTATCTCTGTTGCGCTGTAGCCATCGAGCACAGGCATTTGGCAGTCCATAAGAATGCCATCGAACGTCATTTGTTTATACAAGTCGATCGCGACTTGCCCATTTTGAGCTACGGTGACTTGGATGTTTTGGCTTTCCAAAAGTTCTACCGCTAATTCTTGGTTAATTTCGTTGTCTTCAACGAGTAATAGATGAGCTCCTGCTAGGTGTTGGACATTAGCCAAATGGGTTTGCTGCTCAAGCTCGTCACGGCTGGTACGGTGGTTTTCTATATCATATAAGCCAACTATCGCATCGAACAAGTGAGAGGCCGTTACTGGCTTATCGAGAATACTTGGTACGATAAGGCCACGCTCTTGAACTGAGTCAGCCAGAAGCTGGCGATCATAGGCTGTGAGCATCAAGATTTTAGGATTGAGGGACTCAGATTGCTGGATAGCATGAATGAGTTCAACGCCATCTTTACCGGGCATCTGCCAATCCGTAATAACCACATCAAATGCCGAATCTGATTGTGCAGCGTGATTGAGTGCGTCGATTGCGCTATCAACTCCATTAGCGCTTCGAACATTAAAGTTGAGTGATTGCAGAATATCTTCAACGATAAGGCGCGCACTGGCGTTGTCATCCACAATCAGGATGTTGAGGTGGTTCAATGATGTTGGCACGACAATCGGTTTGGTTTCTAGCACTTGGCTGCGCTTCATGTTAATTGTGAACTCAAAGGTTGAGCCTTCGCCAAATTGACTCCTAACCTCAATGTCTCCGCCCATCAACAAACAAAGCTCCTTACTGATGGCTAAGCCTAATCCGGTTCCCCCATACTTGCGTGTGGTGGAACTGTCGGCCTGGGTGAACTTATTGAAGAGCTTTTGAGTTTGTTCTGGTGTCATTCCAATGCCAGTGTCAGAGACCGCAAATCTTAACGTGACATCGTCATTCTCTAAGTTGTCTGCGGTGATAGTGATTTTGACTTCGCCTTGTTCGGTAAACTTCACCGCGTTATTGGCAAGATTGGTCAAGATTTGCCCCAATCTTAATGGGTCACCGTAAAGTGCTGTTGGTACGTCTTTTGAAGTATGAATAAGCAGCTCTAAACCATGCTCCGACGCCTTAAGCCCAATTAAATTAGAAATATTGTCCAAGACGTTTTCGAGTCTAAAATCTACCTGCTCAATGTCGAGTTTACCCGCTTCGATTTTTGAGAAATCGAGAATGTCGTTGATAAGTCCGAGTAAGGTATCAGCCGACAGCTTTACTTTTTGAATATAGTTGCGTTGTGCCTTAGTTAAATCTGTTTTTAAAGCGAGGTAACTCATGCCTATGATGGCGTTCATTGGGGTTCTGATCTCATGGCTCATGTTCGCTAAAAAATCCGATTTAGCTTGGTTTGCGTAGTCTGCTTCATCTCTGGCAATAGCGAGCTTATCCGCAGACTTTTCAAGCGCAGCGTGGGATTTATTGGCGAGCAAAACAATAAAAACTATGGTGCTCATGAAAATGATGCCACCGATGGCAAGATAGAAAGAGATTTGAGATGAGTTCTCTACAATGTTTTGCTGGTGTTCAAAATCAGGTTCAATGACTTTGAAGGCTTTCAGGTAGGCATTGTCAAGCGCCGATGATTGTTGGGCGATAGCTTGTTTCTGCGTAAATAACTGTTCGAATAAAGCGAGATATTGCGTCAACTGCCCCTTAATTTTCCCAAGCGTTTGTTGTTGGGTCGCATCTGAAATTTGTGGTATCAAACCTGCCAATTGTTGTTGACTCTCTTTGATTGTTCCTTCAATTTGCTTGGCAATACCTTGCTGTTCGTTGAGTGTTTGTGCCAAGGAGAAGTCGCGTTCGTACTGAGTGGTATCGCTAAATAGGGAACGTAACGTCAGCAATTGAGCGGTAGTGGAGAGTTTGACGTTGGTTTGTTGTTGTATGTCGTTTAGTTCTTGTTGAAAGGCGGCTAACTCTTTTTGTAAGCTCGTTCTTAGCACTACACTCGCTCGTGTAAACTCTTCCCCCGCCGAATCGATCTGGGCGGCGATGTGCTGCTGCATTGGGGCGGTAACTAGTTTGAGGTTTCTGAGCTGAATGACCGCAGTTAAATACCGATTTCGAGCGTTATCAACCAGTGTCAGTTTGTCCTTAGCAGCCTGTGTAACCATCTTTGGTTGCAGAGCTCTAATTTGGTTACGCACTTCATTGAGGCCAAATTGTAGTTGTTTGTAATCGTCATTGTTCGGTTCGAGGATAAAAGACTTTTCATGACTTCGAATTGTAGAAATACGACTTGCTAAATGATGGCTTTCAATAGCGATTTGAGCACTAGCATCAATGTGTTGACGCATGCTTTCGACTAACGCGGCCTGTTTTTCTATCGAGACTTTAAGATCGACCTGCATCTCTTCTACATCATAAATAGACGTGTCCGAATTTGAGGTAAGAGCAACGCGGGTGGTTCTTTCTTGGTCGTTAAGTTCTACGTATTCGGCAAAAGTCGTCTTGTAATCTTGAAGTAGCGCCTTTACTTCTTGATTGACCTGTTCTGAAGGTTGGTAATCGGCAAGTAGGTAGGCCATATCAATATGTTCAAAGGTTTGTTCAGCCTGCGGATGGGTGGGCGATAGGGCGTAATTGCGCTCATGCAGCTTAACGCTATCTAGGGCGGCACGAAGTTGAGCGCTTTGAGCATAATTGTCGACAGTTTCAAAACGAAGATTGAGCTTTGACCAACCTATTGACCCGGCTATCACCAATAATGTTGCTGCGATGAAAAAACCAATAAGAATGCGTTTTGAGTTGAGATTTTGTCCGATAGGAAAATTCATGGAAATCCTTTAAACCAATGTAGTTCTAGTCTTTAAAAGCAGCTCTAATGGCGAGAATATCATCCAATTTACTGATGAAAATTGGTACTAAACTTGGGTCGAAGTGAGTTCCTGCATCGCGCTCTAGTAATGCGAGCGTTTCCTCAATGGACCAAGCCTTTTTATAGGGACGCACACTGGTCAGTGCGTCAAATACATCGGCTATTGCGACGATTCTTGCACTAAGCGGGATCTGCTCTCCTTCCAATTGGTTGGGGTAGCCACTGCCGTCCCATTTTTCATGATGGTTTAACGCAATTTCTTGCGCCATTTGTAATAGCAGCGAATCGCTGTCACCAATAATGTCACCGCCAATTTCGACATGCTTCTGCATGACGGCCCATTCGTCGGCATCGAGTTTACCTGGCTTTCTTAACACGTTATCTGGAATACCAATTTTGCCGATGTCGTGCATTGGTGCGGCTTGAAATACCAGCTCAACCCAGCGCTTACTAACGTTTAGCTGTGAGGCGAGAATGCGTGAGTAGTGGCTCATCCGCACTACGTGCATACCAGTCTCGTTATCTTTGTACTCTGCTGCTCGTCCCAAGCGTTGGATGACTTCCAAACGGCTTTGTTCAAGCTGAGCCGTTCTTTCACGTACTTTGATAGCAAGTTCGAGATTTTGGTCGTACAGCGCAATATGTGTCTTCACTCGAGCTAACACAATGGGTGGACTAATGGGTTTGGTAATATAGTCCACCGCGCCCAACTCAAAGCCTTTTTGCTCGTCGACCACTTCACTTTTCGCGGTGACAAAAATAATAGGAATATCAGCGGTTAGTGGATTGGCTTTTAGTGTTTTGCAAACCTCATAACCGTCCATTTCGGGCATCATGATATCGAGCAATATCATATGAGGTTTAGGTGTGGAGAGGGCGATTTGTATAGCTTTCGCGCCGCTTGTCGCCGCTTTCACTTTGTAATGTTCATTCAAAGAGCCAGCAATGGCATGGATATTATCGGGAATGTCATCAACGACAAGCACCACAGGTTTTTCTTGGTTGTCTGTATGCATAAGTACGAGTCCTTGTACCGAAAATGCAGAGATAAGGCTTTTAAGAATAGACAAGGTTTCGTATGTGTTACAAACAATTAGCTCACTATGAGAATAATATCGCACCAAGATTTGCTTTAACGATTAGGGGAAGCTTCATGATGCAGCCATTCCATTTTCTCATAGAGGTTGATAATTATTCGTTTGTAAAAATGCCATGTTAGAACAAAAATTAACCAATAAAGGATAAGTGGTTAACTGAGGGCGGCTGCGTGGGTAGTGTATTTCACCGACATTGTTCAGATACTTTGCCAAAAGTGAGCTTTGGCGAAGGCGTGTATTTGATTGATTCAGAAGGTCGATATTATTTAGATGGTTGCGGAGGGGCGGCGGTCTCTAACCTTGGTCACAACCATCAGCGAGTAAAAGCGGCGATTCAAGCTCAATTAGAGACTATTCCATATGCTCATACAGGGTTCTTTACCAGTGAAAGCAGTGAGAAATTAGCGCAGCGAATCGTGTCGTTAGCTCCAGAATCTTTGCAACATGTGTACTTTGTTAGTGGTGGTTCAGAAGCGGTGGAGTCAGCGCTTAAAATGGCACGCCAGTATTACGTTGAGCGCGGTATGGTGTCCAAAACTCAATTTATCGCAAGGCGACAAAGTTACCATGGCAATACATTAGGGGCGCTCTCTGTTGGAGGCAATGAGTGGCGACGAGAACCGTTTCGTCCTCTGCTTTCCTCTGCTCACCATATTGCGCCTTGTTATGCCTATCGTGACCAATTGGCGTCAGAAACTGAAGACCAATACAGTCAGCGTATTGCCAATGAACTTGAAGCGAAGATACTCGAACTTGGGGCGGAAAATGTGATGGCATTTATCGCCGAACCCGTCGTAGGGGCAACTGCGGGGGCAGTACCTGCGACTCAGGGCTACCTGCAGCGTATAAGAGAGATTTGCGACCAGTATGATGTATTGCTGATTTTAGATGAAGTGATGTGTGGAGTCGGCCGAACGGGGTCTTTCTTCGCATTTGAGCAAGACGAAGTAGTACCCGATATTGTGACCATGGCGAAAGGTCTGGGAGCTGGATATCAGCCCATTGGCGCTGTACTTGTTCACGAAAAAATCTATCAGGAAATAGCCAATGGTTCCGGGTTTTTTCAGCATGGTCATACCTTTATGGGACACCCAATGGCGTGTGCGGCGGCACTCGCGACTGTGGAAATCATCATAGAGGATGACTTACTAGCTCAGGTGGTTTCTAAAGGGGAAATGCTTAAGCAAAAGCTTTTCGAAGCGTTGGGGAATCTCGATATGATTGGTGATATTCGAGGTAGAGGATTGTTTATCGGCATTGAATTGGTTTCTGACAAACATTCAAAATCCCCGCTTGCTATCCAAACTCAAGCGCACAAATGGATTAAATCGTTGGCGATGGAGAATGGTTTAATGTGTTACCCAATGGCTGGGACGATCGACGGTACACACGGTCACCATATTTTACTTGCGCCTCCGTTTATTATTAGTGAGATCGAAATGGATGAACTGGTGACCAAGCTGAAAAAAACGCTACTTTTAGCAGAAGAAAAGTGGGCCTGCTTATGAGTAACCTAACAATGCCATCGCAGTCGGCTATTATCGTTGCGCCTAATGGCGCAAGAAAAACGCAGAAAGATCATCCTGCACTGCCCGTCACTCGTGGAGAGATTATCCAAGATGTTATTGCTTGCCGAAGTGCAGGTGCCGCAATGGTACATCTACATGCTCGCAATGAAAAAGGGCTGCACTCGTTAGACGTTGCAGACAACCTCCCGCTGTATAACGAACTAAAAGATGCTGTTGGAGACAGCATTATGGTGCAATTAACAACAGAAGCGGTGGGCCAATATCAACCTGAGCAACAAAGGCAATTGATCAAAACCGTCAAACCAGAAGCGGCGTCATTTGCGTTAAGTGAGTTGATTCCAAATGATGAACACTTGAGCGAGTCGGCCGAGTTTTTTCATTGGGTTGCACAGCAAGGCATTATTGCTCAATACATTCTTTACAGTGCTGACGATCTTGATCGTTATTTTCGACTGATTGATCAAAAGGTCTTGCCTGATCACGACCATCACCTATTACTTGTTCTCGGACGCTATAAGCAAGGACAAGTAGCAACACCTCAAGATCTTGTGCCATTTCTTAGTTGTCGATTATTTGAACTGCGTCACCGTTGGGCGGTCTGTGCGTTTGGTCAATTTGAACACAATTGTTTAACGGCTGCTATGCTTATGGGGGCTGACGTTAGAGTTGGGTTTGAAAATAATCATTATGACAATCAAGGTGCTATTGCTACAAACAATGCATCTTTAGTGAACCAGCTTTGTAAGACGTCAGCGGCGCTTAATATAGATTTACTGAGCGTTACTGAATTTAGAAACAGTCTTGCCATTCGCCAGTAATTAAGGAGTTTACTGGTTTCTGAACCCTACGACAGGAAAGGAATAACTATGACCAAATTAAAAACCATGTTGACCGTGTCTGCTGCATGTATTGCCATGGGAGGAGCAACTCTCGCGCAGGCAGAAGACCGATTTGTAACTATCGGAACCGGTGGCGTAACAGGGGTTTACTATCCAACAGGTGGTGCTATTTGTCGTCTTGTAAATAAAAACCGAGCTGAATTCGGTGTGCGTTGTTCGGTAGAAAGTACCGGCGGTTCGATATACAACATCAATACCATTCGAGCTGGCGAATTGGATTTAGGTATAGCCCAGTCAGACTGGCAATATCATGCATACAATGGCACCAGTAAGTTTGCGGAAGCTGGTCCATATAAAGATCTTAGAGCGGTATTCTCTGTTCACGCTGAACCATTCACTGTGGTGGCGCGTGCGGATTCTGGTATTGAAAGCTTCGAAGATCTTAAGGGTAAGCGAGTCAATATCGGTAACCCTGGTTCCGGTCAGCGCGGGACTATGGAAGTCTTGATGCAAGGTTACGGTTGGGACAAAGATGTATTCAAACTGACTTCAGAGCTAAAAGCATCTGAGCAGTCTAAAGCATTGTGTGACAACAAAATCGACGCAATGATCTACACCGTAGGCCACCCAAGTGGTGCGATTAAGGAAGCGACAACGTCTTGTGATAGCCGCATTGTATCGGTTACTGGACCAGTGGTAGATAAGTTAGTTGAAGACAATAGCTTCTACCGTAAAGCGACCGTTCCGGGTGGTATGTATAACGGTAATCCAGACGATGTGATGACGTTTGGTGTGGGTGCAACATTCGTTACGTCTACTGCTGTGCCTGATGATGTGGTTTATGCCATCGTTAAGTCTGTATTTGAAAACTTTGATGATTTCAAACGTCTTCACCCTGCTTTTGCTAACCTGAAGAAAGAAGAAATGATCAAAGATGGTTTGTCAGCACCATTGCATCCAGGTGCCGTGAAGTACTACAAAGAAGCGGGTTTGATGGACTAACAAACTCTTTTAATGCAACACTCTTCAAAGCCCAGCGATGTAATGCTGGGCTTTTTTATTAATGGTCGTGGGGTCACAGTGACTAGCAACGAAACTGCTCTTCTAGCCATTGGTTGAACAGATAGACTAGCTTGTTGTCGCGACGATGATTTGGGGTGATGGCATAGTAACCGTACTGGCTCACTAAACTAAGAGCGAGAGGGTTACTCAACTGCTTTGCTTCAATTAAAGGGTCGACCATAAAATCAGGAAGAAGAGCGAGCCCACAGTTTGCTTTTACAGCCTCCAAAGACATAAAGAAATGCTCGAATCCGACGCCATAAAAATTCATCGGTGTATCAGGGCAAAATTGATTTCGAAACTTCTCCCATAGTTGTGGTCGAGTAATATGGGGGATAAATTGGTGAACTTCCAAATCTTGGTGGCTACGAATAGGATGACGCTCGATAAGATCTGTTGAGCCGACCAAGCGCAGCGTTTCTATGTGTAGCAGAGTGGCATTTTCGTAATGGGTAGCGATTGGTAAACAGCGGATTATGATGTCACTTCGCGCGTTCAAGCCTTTAATGGGACCATCACCTGTTTTTAGGTTGATTCGTATACTGGCGTTTTGCGACCGAAAGTCTTGCAATGCGTTGATCAACCATAAGCTGGCAAAAGATGGCGTGACATCAAGGTTTAATACCGCCTCGTTGTTTTCAGACTGCTTGAGCCTTGCCGTTGCAGATTGAACACTTTCCAAGGCTTCGATAATACTAGGCAAATATTGCTCACCAATAGATGTAAGTCGAATCCCATCAATATGTCGCTCAAACAGTGCTTGACCAAGTTGTTGCTCTAGTGCCGCGACTTGTTTACTGACGGCTCCTTGAGTCACACACAGCTCCTGTGCAGCCTTTGAAAAACTGAGGTTGTGCGCCACTGCCACGAAGGTTTTGAGCGCTTTGATAGAAGGTA
This sequence comes from Vibrio sp. McD22-P3, assembly GCF_021568915.1. Taxonomy (NCBI): domain Bacteria; kingdom Pseudomonadati; phylum Pseudomonadota; class Gammaproteobacteria; order Vibrionales; family Vibrionaceae; genus Vibrio; species Vibrio sp. McD22-P3. The sequence continues at coordinate 106,085 of NZ_JAKGTN010000007.1, read as the reverse complement.
AGCCTGAGCTACTACTCATAGTGTTTTCCCGAACTTGTCTACTTGATACCTCGACGATGAATATCCGAGATGCTAATTACGCCAACACACTCATCGCGTTCATTGACAACAGGTAGTGCTGAAATGGCATTATCAAGCATTAAGTTCAACGCATCGTATGCTTTTACTCGCGCACTTGTTTGTTTGCCGTTGGTGGTCATATGCTGTTCAATTTTGTCTTCTAGAACGGCACCATTGGCGAGCGCTCGCCTTAAATCTCCGTCCGTGAAGACACCTACAAGCGTCGTTTGACGACAAATGGCGATAAGCCCTTTACCACTCTCACATAGTACGCTGATCGCTTCTGCTAAGCTTTGTTCTGGTTGGCAAATGGCATTGTGTTCAAACTCGGAGATTACGTTGCCGACTGTCGTAAGTAGTTTTGCTCCGAGAGCACCAGCAGGGTGAGACTGTGCAAAATCAATACTGTCGAATTTGCGAATTTTCATTGCAGTAATCGCTAAAGCATCACCCATGATTAATGTGTTGACTGCGCTGGATGTTGGAGCGAGTCCGAGTGGACATGCTTCGCTGTCTATGGCGATGTTGACCACACAATCACTGTTCTGCGCCAAATGAGATGAAGTGTTGCCAGTCATACCGATGATAGAAATCCCGCGCTCTTTTAATATCGGCAGCATAGTCTTAAATTCGGCAGATTCGCCTGAGTTTGAAATCAAGATCACTAAGTCTTCTTTAGTGATCATCCCTAGGTCTCCGTGAAGTGCTTCCGCCGGATGAACGAAAAAGGCAGGTGAACCCGTTGAAGCCAGTGTTGCGGCCATCTTCTTGCCAATGTGCCCAGACTTGCCTATTCCAGACACAATTATCTTGCTTTGACAGTTAACGATGTGCGATACCGCTTGCGCAAAATTGTCCTCCAATCGTCCCAATAGCTTCTGAGCTTCTGCTATCTCGGCATTAATGACTTGTGTGGCGTATTCGATGACTTCTGTCTTGACGACTTGCATGGCGATGTGTCCTACGAGCTGAACGATATAGATATTGCTGCCTAGTGTTTCACACCTCTGGTAAAGAGCAAGTTGTAATTTTCATTATTTTCATTATTGGGATCTCTCTCAATCTTGGTGTCTAGTTGAAAGTTAAGATTTTCATTTCATGGAAAGGAATGCAGAACGATTGGCTGTTATTGAAATCTTATTCAAAGGAGGTGTTTGTATATGTCTGATTTTTAAAGGTATATACTCTCTCGCGCTCAATTCTATCTCTTTTATTACTTTCATTGTTTTTATTTTTGCTTTCATTTATTTTGTGATTTGAATCAATAAATGAAAAATATTAACTTTCAAAATGAAAATAATAATGAAAAAGTAAAAAGGCAATCAGCACTTATCCTTGAAACAAAAGAGGTCAACATGGACTTTATAATTCACTCAGCGGAATGGTTTATCGGGCTATTCCAACAAGGCGGAGAGGTCTTTACCGGAATGGTAACAGGCATACTTCCTCTCTTAATTTCATTACTTGTCGCCATGAACGCATTGATACGTCTCGTTGGACAAGACAAAGTAGAAAAACTGGCACAGCGTAGTGCTGGCAACCCTGTATCTCGTTATCTGGTTCTGCCTGTTGTCGGTACCTTCATTTTCTGTAACCCAATGACGTTGAGCTTGGGTCGTTTTCTTCCTGAGAGATACAAACCTTCTTACTACGCGGCTTCTTCGTACAGTTGCCACTCCATGAATGGCCTGTTCCCTCACATTAACCCTGGTGAATTGTTTGTTTACCTTGGTATCGCTAACGGTATTACTCAGCTGGGTCTACCACTAGGTCCTCTAGCTGTGAGTTATCTACTAGTCGGCATGGTAACTAACTTCTTTAGAGGTTGGGTGACTGACTTTACTACTGCAATGGTAGAGCGTCAGCAAGGTGTTCAACTAGAACGTACTGTTCACTTCCAATCATAAGAGGCCTGTGTCATGTCAAACTCATTAATTATTAATAAAGGTAATGGCGGCTGGGGTGGTCCTCTATGTTTGCCAATCGAAGCAGGCAAGAAAATTGTCTACATCACTGGTGGTACTCGACCAGATATCGTTGACCGTATTGCCGAACTGACGGGTTATGAAGCAGTAGATGGTTTCAAAACTTCAGTACCAGATGAAGAGGTTGCTGTCGCGATTATTGACTGTGGTGGGACGTTACGTTGTGGTTTATATCCGAAGAAACGTATTCCAACAGTAAACATTCACTCGACAGGGCAAAGTGGTCCTCTAGCGCAATACATCAAAGAAGATATCTACGTCTCTGGTGTGAAACCGGAGAACATTCAGCTTTCTGATGCGCAACCAACAGTGACCCTAACTCCGGAGCCAGCAGCAAACGAGTCAGCTCGTTTTGCGACGGACAAAAAACTGACTGAACAAAGCGATAGCCTGTTGGCACGTATCGGTATTGGTATGGGCTCGGTCATGTCGACGTTTTTCCAAGCTGGCCGTGACACGATTGATACTGTATTGAAAACCATTCTGCCGTTCATGGCGTTTGTATCCATGCTTATCGGCGTAATCATGGCTTCAGGCTTCGGTGATTTGATCGCGTCAGCGCTGACACCATTAGCACAAAGTCCATTTGGTCTCGTTACTCTAGCTCTGATCTGTTCTTTCCCGCTGCTATCACCGTTCTTAGGCCCTGGTGCAGTAATCGCACAGGTTATCGGTGTGCTTGTCGGTGTACAAATCGGTGCAGGCAATATCCCTCCGCACTTAGCGTTACCAGCATTATTTGCGATTAACGCACAAGCGGCGTGTGACTTTATCCCTGTTGGTCTTGGCTTAGCAGAAGCAAAACCGCGAACTGTCGAAATTGGCGTTCCATCAGTACTTTACTCGCGATTCTTAACTGGTGCTCCAACCGTATTAGTCGCTTGGTTTGTATCAATGTTCATCTATCAATAAGTAAAACAGTAACTCCCAAAGGAATCTAAAAATGACCAAATTATACCAATCAACCATCAAGCATGTCGGTGAACTCGCAGAAGAAGCGTTGGCAGACAACATGATGATTCTATTCGGTGAAATGGCACCGGCAGATGCCGCTGAGTACTGTTTTATCCACTCTCACGATAGCTTGAAAGGCAATATTAATGTGGGCGGAACGTTACAGCTTGGTTCGAATGAATACCCTATCACTGCTGTTGGTGAGGTGGTGAATAAGAACCTTTCAGAACTCGGCCACATCACGATTCGGTTCGATAGCTTGAACGAAGCGGAATATCCAGGGTGTTTGCATGTGAGTGGATCTGTTCCTCACTGCAACATCGGAGAAACCATCTCTTTCTCATAAGGTTAACTAGATTCCAATCGGTATTTTGGCCTCTGCAGATGCTTTGAAGCACTCTCCCAAAGTGGAATGTAGAGGCCCTTTTTAAAGAATTAAATTTGTAAGAATGTCGGAGTATTTATGTGTAAAACAGCGTTAGTAGTCGGTGGCGGACAAACATTGGGTGCCTTTTTATGTGAAGGCTTGGCAGCAGATGGCTATCGCGTAGCCGTAGCAGATTTAAACGGTGATAATGCTCAGCAGATTGCTGATAAGATTAATCAAACTTATGGCGAAGGCATGGCGTTTGGTATTGCCGCTGACGCGACCGATGAGATGTCGGTTATCAATATGACCAAAAGTGTGGACGAGGTGTTTGGTAGAATCGATTTGATGGTTTACAGTGCAGGCACTGCTACCGCCGCTAAAATTGACACCTTCCCTATGGATGCATGGCAACGCTCATTAAGCGTTAACCTAACAGGTTACTTCCTGTGTGCACGTGAAGCGTCAAAAATCATGATTCGTGAAAATCGTGGAGGACGCATTATTCAAATTAACTCTAAATCAGGCAAAGTTGGGTCGAAACACAACAGTGGTTATTCGGCGGCTAAATTTGGTGGCGTTGGCTTGACGCAATCTTTAGCTCTTGATTTGGCTGAGCACAAAATTACCGTGCATTCATTAATGCTAGGTAACTTGCTGCAGAGCCCTATGTTCCAATCACTGAAGCCTCAATATGCGAAAAAACTGGGTGTCAGTGAAGAGGAAGTTGAGCAAATTTATATTGATAAAGTGCCGCTAAAAGCAGGCTGCGATTATCAAGATGTATTGAACGTACTGAAGTTTTACGCGAGTGAACAAGCCGCGTACTGTACAGGACAATCGATTAATATCACTGGCGGACAGGTGATGTTCTAGTTCCCCCACTAGGTGATGTCTTGTGCTCCTGATGCTGCGTTAGGTAGCAATTTCAAGGGCAGAATATCTGCCCTTATTTAAACAGTTAGAGAGGTGTTTTGTGGACTCAACAACTACATTAATTCTAGTGGCCATTGTGGCTTGGATTGGTCAAATTGCTTTGGGATTTTTTCAAATCCGCTCTTTCAATCGAATGGTTCAATCTATGTCACAGAAAGGGCATGTAAAGATCGGCAGAACTAAAAGTCGTTGGAAGGCGAGAACGCTCATTGTGGTTGCTGAGAATGACCAACAAACCATAGTGGATGCCAAAGTCCTAAATGGAATCTCTGTTTTTGCTAGACCTAAGACTTTGGACAAAATTGTTGGGCTAAGTTACCCATTATCCGCTGCGGTAATGAATGAACTAGCGAAAGGGACGCAAGAAGCCATCTCTGTTGCCTACGAAGGTTAACTAGGTCGCAGAATGTACCAAGAAATATAAACTTAGGTTTCTTTCTTTCACAGTGAAAGGGAAATTGTGTATAGTTTAAAAAAAATTAGTGATGGTGCATATGAACATTGAAAATAGACGTCAGAAGTTGGTGAACTATCTGAAACACGAGGGTAAGACCTCGGTAAATGATTTGGCAAACATTTTTGAAACATCAGGAGCAACCATTCGTACGGATTTGCGGACATTGGAAGAGGAAGGGTTGGTTGTAAGACGCTATGGGAGCGCAGAAGCTTGTGGTGCAAGTAAGATTGGTCAAGCCTCAATCGAGGATCGGTCAATGGATGAGAAGCAGACCTTGAATCTCGACCTCAAATCCGCCATTGCAAAGAAAGCGTGTGAGCTTATACGTGATGGTGATTCTATAATACTCGACTGCGGTAGTACTACATTACAAATGGTTCCTCATTTGGAAGATAAACTAGCGCTCACTCTAATGACCAATAGCATGCACATTGTAAACGCGATGGCACAATTAGAGCGCGAGCATACCGTGATTATTCCAGGCGGAACCTATCGTCGTATCTCTGCTTCGTTTCATGGCAAATTGGCTGAACAAGCTTTTAGTCAGTTCACTTTTGACAAGCTATTTATCGGTGCTGATGGTTTTGATCTTAACAGTGGAACAACCACATACAATGAAGCTTATCAAGTGAGCCAAGCAATGTACGAAGCGGCCAACGAAGTGATTGTCGTTTTAGATAGCAACAAATTTGGTCGTCGTAGCCCTAATGTTGTTGTGCCTTTGAAAGACATCGATGCCGTTATCACCGATAGTAATATTTCTCCAGAACATCTAGCAGAGCTAGAATCAAACAATATCAAAGTTTATCTCGTCTAATGTACTTCCCCCAGTGATACTGTAGGAATCTTGCCTACAGTATCTCCGTCGCAAAACTCTTCCTTGTTTACGCATTTACTTTTACATTAAGTGATATATTTTTTCACATAAAAAGTTAATTGGTGACTCCCTTCACGTTGCGAAAGTATATCTCTTTCATTTTGATAATGATAAGAGGAACAATATGGTTCAAAGTGTAAGGAGGATAACTTTGGACTACATGATTCTAGGCGCAGAATGGTTTATTGGACTATTCGAAAAAGGGGGCGAGGTTCTTTCTGATATGATCACTGGCATCTTGCCGTTATTGGTCTGTCTGCTTGTCGCCATGAATGCACTTATTCGTTTTATTGGTCAACATCGAATTGAAAGGTTAGCGACAAAGTGTGCAGGCAATCCAGTATCTCGTTATTTGGTTTTACCTTTTATTGGGACTTTCATTTTTTGTAATCCAATGACACTAAGTCTTGGACGTTTTCTTCCTGAAAAGTACAAACCCTCTTATTACGCGGCTGCATCTTACAGTTGTCACTCCATGAACGGCATGTTCCCTCACGTCAATCCGGGGGAGTTGTTTATCTATTTAGGTATTGCTGCCGGAATCACTCAGCTTAATCTGCCGTTGGCCCCGCTTGCTGTCAGCTATTTGTTTGTTGGTTTAGTGACTAACTTTTTTCGAGGTTGGATCACTGATTTGACGACAAGCATCATCTGCAAACAACAAGGCAGGGCGCTATCTGACAAGGTCGAAATTTCTAAGGAGGGCTCATGAGCATGATGTTAAAAGTCTCTGCGGGAAATGGAGGCTGGGGTGGTCCACTGTTTGTGCCTATCATTGCCGGAAAGAAAATTCTCTACGTGACCGGAGGAACCAAACCTGATTTGGTCACTGCCTTAGAAAATCTAACGGGATTGGAGAGTGTCGACGGTTTTAGACAGGTGCTTGAAGATGAGGATGTTGCATTAGCGGTTGTCGACTGCGGAGGAACGTTGCGATGTGGGCTGTATCCTAAAAAAGGCATCCCGACATTAAACATCCACGCGACAGGGCAAAGTGGTCCTCTTGCTCAATTCATCAAAGCAGATATCTATGCCTCTTCGGTAACTCCTCAGTGTATCGAATTGGTTGAAGGTGAATCCAATAGCCACGCTGAGCCGGTTAGCCAATCTGAGACGCCTCCTCAATACGATACGTCTCAGAAGTTAAGCGCCCAGTCGGATGGGCTGATCGCTAAGGTCGGGGTTGGCATGGGCTCGGTCATGTCGGTTTTTTATCAAGCTGGCCGCGACACTATCGACACGGTGCTTAAAACTATTCTGCCCTTTATGGCATTTGTTTCAATGCTGATTGGCGTCATCATGGCATCGGGGATTGGTGATGTGATTGCCAACCTGCTGTCGCCGTTGGCTCAGAATCCTTTGGGACTGGTGACGTTGGCATTGATCTGCTCTTTTCCGTTACTTTCACCATTTTTAGGCCCTGGGGCAGTGATCGCTCAAGTCATTGGTGTGTTAGTTGGGGTGCAAATTGGTGCGGGACATATTCCGCCTCACTTGGCGCTTCCAGCTCTGTTTGCAATTAACGCTCAAGCTGCGTGTGATTTTATACCCGTAGGGCTTGGACTGGCAGAAGCTAAGCAAGAAACGGTAGAAATTGGTGTGCCTTCGGTGCTTTATTCTCGCTTCCTGACGGGGGCTCCAACAGTCCTGTTTGCTTGGTTCGTCTCAATGTTCATTTATCAATAAGGGATGATGATGGGTTATCAATTTCGAGCCAATATTGTGAGCGTCGGAGAGTTTGCACAAGAGGCGCTTCAAGATGATATGTTGATACTGTTTAATGATTCTGCGCCAGAAGATGTGGCTGACTATTGCTTTATTCATGATCAAGCGGAGTACTCCGGCGAACTGTCTACTGAAAGCACCTTATTGATTGATGACGAGCCTTATGTGGTGACCTCTGTGGGCAGTGCGGCAAATACCAACCTGAAAAACCTAGGTCATATCACTATTAAGTTTGACGGAAACCTCACTCCGGACCTCGCAGGTACGGTCCATGTACTTGGAAGGAAAAAACCGCAGCTGGAATCGGGTGTGTCGTTGATTTTTGGTTAGTGTGTTAATTGGAACGACGCGTTACTTCTCTGGCGTAATTGCATAGTACCTAAGAAACATCAAATCGGCGGGAGTGGTGTCAGCGAGGTGATGAATAGTTGCTGGTGTAAGGCCATGGTCGAGTAGGGTTTCCCAGCTTTGGCACGCTTTGTTTATCTTTTCTATGTTTTGTCCTTGCTTCTGTTCGACTCCCTGTCTAATGAGGCGTATCTGTTCTCCAATCCAGTCCGCGGATAGGCTGGTTATTCCCATAGTCCTTGATGGCAAGCCGCTAGAGTTGTGGTTGGTTGTTATCATTGGCTATCTCTCGTTGCTTCATTAGATGGGCAGTGTAATGAAAGTGGTTCGGCAAATGTATGAGCCGAGCTAGGGTTGAGATATTAATGAGTTTTATAGATGTAGGAATAGGTAGCGCGCACTTTCTGAACCGCGTGGCACAAAATGGTAAGTCGCTATGAGTCGTTTGAATAGAATAGCGGCATCAAACGACATTACTCGATTTTGAGTAGATTCATAAACTCAAGGAATACATTGCTCAGGATGGCCTTACTGAGGTTACAACATTGAAAAACACACTTATCAAACACGCTTTAGTTGCAACAACCGGTATTTTGGCGCTAACGGCGACCACTGCACAGGCTTTCGAGCTAGGCGCTGATACCAAACGTGGTATTACGTTCCAGTTTGACAATATTATCATTGGTGTTAACGATAACTACGTAAACGGTGGTATGGCGTTTTTGCAGAAGCCACTATCGCAAGAGCACAATATTAGCTGGTTCGTTGAGGGTGGTGTGGGTTATAACTGGAATAGTGAACGTGTTGACGTGCATGCGCCTGTGGGACTCCGTTGGGAGCCAGTTAAAAATCTTGATGTTGACTTATTTGCTACGCCAGAAGTCAAATTTAAAGATGGCGTTGATGTTGGTGTGGGTGTTGACTTGGGTGTGTCCTGGAAATTCTAGGTCTCAACGAGAATACTAAACGGTGACCGTATCAAGGTCACCGTTTTTGCATTTTAGTGAGATGACTTAGGTAGCTAGATTAGTATCCAATAACCATTTGACCGAGAATGTAACCCGCACAACAGGCGGCAACGACGCCTATTAAACCGACACTCATAAAGGAATGGTTGAAGTACCATTTACCGATCTTAGTAGTACCGGAAGAATCGAAATTCACGGTTGCGATATCCGATGGATAGTTTGGAATGAAGAAATATCCATAGACCGCTGGCATTAAACCAATGAGCAGTGCTGGATCCAACCCCAGTCCTAAACCCACAGGAAGCATCATTCGAGCAGTGGCTGCTTGCGAATTAACAACAACCGATACAATGAAGAGTGCCAATGCAAACGTCCAAGGGTAATCCGTTACCATTTCGACGATCCCTGATTTAAATTGTGGCATTGCATATTGGAAGTAAGTGTCTGACATCCAAGCGATACCAAAGATCGCAATGGCGGCGACCATGCCTGATTTGAAGACCACACCATTCGGCACATGGCGTGGATCTGTTTTGGTTGCGAGCAGAATGATACCGCCGAAGCAGAGCATCATCATTTGAATAATGACGGCCATACTGATCGGTTTTGCTGCGTCACCAATGGTTCTCACTTCAGGAACCATTGCAATAATAACGATGACGACGATAGACAGTAAAAACAGTAAGACTGAATTACGTGCTGATGCAGGTAGAACTTCGTCTAACGACGTCGCCGTTGTGTTCAAAATGCGCTCGCGCCATTCAGGGTCTTTTAAGCGAGCTTGATATTCAGGATCGTCCTCTAATTCCTTGCCTCGTTTCATACTATAAAGTGACATCAAAAGTGTGCCGAATAAAGTAGCGGGAACGGTGACCATGAGTATGGATAGCAAGGTAATATCTGGTCGTAGATCCGATAATTGTGCGAGGTAATACACGACAGCTGCAGAAATAGGTGAAGCGGTAATGGCAATTTGCGAAGCTACCGAAGCTGCAGCCATCGGGCGTTCTGGACGAATACCGTTCTTTAACGCAACATCACCGATAATCGGCATAATGGAGTAGACTGCGTGACCAGTTCCTAGCAAGAAGGTCATACTGTAAGTCACAAAAGGTGCTATGAGCGTCACGCGTTTCGGATTCTTACGCAGCAAGCGCTCTGCTACTTGCAGCATAAACTTTAGTCCCCCGGCGGCTTCTAAGATAGATGCGCACGTCACAACCGCCAGAATGATCAACATGACCGTGACCGGAGGAGAGGTTGGCGGCATCTTAAAAATAAAGACTTCAATGGTGAGACCGATGCCGGAGACTACACCTAAGCCGATTCCCCCTTTTCTTGACCCGATATAGAGCATCAAGAGCAGGAACATAAATTCAAAATAGAGCATTAATATTTCCCATTTACAATTTGTAACACTCTCAATATTATCCATATAAAAGTTATGGCTATTTGACATAAAGATCACACAACGTATTGAATGAAAAATGGAAAGCTGATTTTATAAGTTCGGTCACGTTATAGAGAGAGGAAGTAAATAGGGTGTAATCTAGGTGTATTTACTGGGTATTTGATTGGTTGCACAACTGAAAAATAAGAGGCAGTACAAGGGGGAGCGTACTGCCTCTGTGTCTATGCGCAAATGCGCCAACTAGGTGTTTAAGGCTCAAACACTATGCGAATAGAAACGGTTTTCTCTGTCAATTTATTGTTAGTGTGCATCGGACATTTGGTTATTAATTTTCTAATTGGAATTAGCATCACAGCTTTCTAATTACTCATGATAAAACAGTCAGTTATGGATTCTCCCTGTTGGTTTTCTCCTCCTAGTATGGCGATACCATTATCAATGGATACACTCACTCCGTACGCCTGTCCGTCGCTAAGGTTTCCAACTTTGTTCCATTGAGATCCATTGAGTTGCCAAATGGCGTTGCTATAGTGTTTTACCAGCCCTTGATGGCTGAATAAGTGCCCTTGTTGAAAGCGTTGTTGGCTGCCAACAAAAAAAGCGCCTCCTGCGACAGTGGGTATGTTGTCGATGAGTCCCACAAAACCCCCAGCTATCCCCTCATGTTTTGGTTCATTTTGGACAATGGTGGGCAGTAAATCACATTCAACGGATCCGTTAGCTCTAATTTGGAATCGTTTGGTTTCCAAACTTCTTAGACCCGGTTTGATCTCACCTTCAATGAGCAGAATTTGTTGATCTTTCTCTATCAGTCCTGCGCCACAATTAGGCAAATAGGGGTTATCTGCTAGCTTTGACCAACGGAGTGTCCGAGTATCGAACATCCAGATATGCGGATTCCAACCGTAGGCCTCGATGGGTTGAGACATAAATGAGTCTAATATTGAGCGCTTATCAGTGGCAGAGCTGACCTTAGAGAGTCTAGCGAACAACGAATCGAACGTTTCTTTGCAATATCCTCCAATGAAAATGAGCTGGTGGTCTGAAATCGAAGTGGCACTGGCACCGAGTAATCCTACCGGTATGGTAGTATCGAGCTTTGACCACGTTTGCGTCTCTTTAGAGAAAAAATAACTATCTGTCAGCACGCGGACGTGAGGGTCTGTGTCCATTTTACCTGCGCCTGAGAACACATAGATCCCTGTGTCTGTTGTTACGCTAGCGGCATCGTTGCGATCGCATCCTGGAAAGGGCTGAGCGAGTTGCCAACCAAGCTCAACGTCATCCATATCCAAATAATAAAAACGCTTCCCTGCGCTGCCTAGGCCAGTATAGAGGCGGCGGCCAAGCAGTCCTCCAATACCGTTTTTCATTGAGATAGGTAGGGGTGGTAATGCGGTCAAACAGATAGTCATTTTGGGTTATTTCCTAATCTTGAATATCAACAGATTTTCCATTCCAGCTCAGCAGATACACTTTTTTGCTTGCTGAGCGGTCAGCCATTTCACCACCTGCGATCAGCACACCCTTTGGTGTGGTAAATGATGCGCCGTAGGCGGAGCCTTCAGGGAGATTGTTTGCTTGCTGCCATAAGTTGTCTTTCAGGACATAAATCTCAGGATTGAATGCTTTACTAAAGCCGTTATGAGCGAAAAGTTTGCCTTGTTCAAAGGCGTGCTTAGCGCCGTGGAAGTTGGCACCACCTGCGACCAAAACCACGCCGTTTGATTCGCCACTAAAAGCACCCGCTACACCTTCTTGTACATTTGAGGATTGAGGTGCAGGAAGAGAGTGAAGACTTTTCCACGGTTGCGCTGCGCCAAAGTTAAACTGTTTTACTTCTGCGGTTCTAAGTCCTGGCTTGATTTCACCGCTGACCAGCGTGGCAGTATTGCCATTGGATACTAACGCGCTGCCACAGTTCGGCAGATAAGGCGAAACAATTAGGGTATTCCATTGATTCGTTTCTGGGTTGTAGCTAACGACTTTATCGTTCCATTTGTAATCTCGAGGTGCCATGCTCATGTAGTTGTCGACAATGGATTGCCATTTGTCTGGCTGCGCTTTCTTATCGGTGGTGTTGATGTCGTAAAGATACTGATCGAAATAGGCTTTGTTATAGCCGCCGAAGAAAACAATCTGACTACCGTTAGGAGAATACGAAGCGGCGCCAAGTAAACCAACTGGGCTGGTACTTTTTACTTGAGACCAGGTGTCGTTCGTGGTGTCGAACTGATAAACCGTGTCGAACAAAATAGGAGAGGTGGCATCAGCCTGCTCTTTTCCTGCGCCTCCAAAAATATAGATCTTGTCGTTAACCGCGGTTGCCGTCGCGCCATTTCTTGCGGGGCCTATAAAGTCGGCCTGCTTTTGCCAACCCTTGTCGATATTAGCGAGGTCGAGCAAATAGAATGCGCTGCCAGAGGAACCAAGACCGGCATACACTTTGTCGCCTATCTGTGCACTGACGCCGCTTTTGATGCCTTCGGGTAAATCTGGCCATGACTCAGATGCGAGAGTGTTGTCAGTGACAATCAATGATGAAAGAGCGAGTGCAAAAAGCGAGTTCCTTGTCTTCATGATATTTCCTTATCGATAGGTGATGGCCTGTTTGGCCAAAATGTATACACATTATCGATCTTTGGAGAAAATATTCTTTGATCAAGTTAACAATAAAAATAATTTTTATCTAATCGTGGTTAGGAAGGTTTTTCCTGCAACAAAAAGCCCATCAAAAGATGGGCTTAAAAATGGAGATTTGCTAGCGTTTATGACATGAGTGGTACCACAACTTCGGCGGTTTCCATAACAGAGTCACTGTATTCAGGGTACTTGTCCAAAAGTGAATTGACGAGGACATCCACCAATAATAAAGCGCCTACTTTGGAAGCAAATGCCCCACCAGTTAAGGGGCCTTCCGGTCTAGCTGCTACTAACATTTCCGTTGAAATTGCCGAGAGCGGACTGTGATTAATGTTAGTTAGTGCAACCACAGGGACATTTTTACTGAACGCCTGCTTTGCTGCATGAACGACTTCTTTGGTGGAGCCTGAACTTGATACAGAAAACCACAAGTCCCCTTGTGTAGAGCGGCTAGCATTCATGGCTGCCAAGTGAGTGTCTTCGTACATAATCGCTTTCTTACCGATTCGGATAAGTCGGTAAGCTAGGTATCGACCCACGATGCTTGATGCGCCTACACCGACACAACCAATAAAGTCGGCGGAATGCACTAAAGTACAAATCCTATCCAGGGCCTTTCTGTCAATCAGTTTTGCGGTATCTTGGAGACTATCAACCGCACTGCTTGCCGAAATATCGCAGATGTCACCATCTTTAACAGGAGCAGACTTACTGGCGTTTTGGCTTAGGTCGACTGCTAAGGCCATACGGAAGTCGGAATAACCTTTGTAACCCATATCGCGGCAAAGACGTACTACAGTCGCTTCACTGGTTTGGGTATTTCGAGCAAGATCTGTGATGGTCTGGAACTGCACTTCATGAGCATTCTCAAGAATGTAGTCCGCGACTTGTCTTAATTTCTTACTGAGTGGTTCCATGTTGGAGCGCAAACGAACCAGCAGATTGTTCGGTGATCCCACGGTATCCCCTTAATTCTTGTACCTAGATTAAAAATATCAGACTCCCTAACGGTTTAACACCAACAATTAATATAATTCGCGGCATTTCATAGAGAAATGATATACGGTTTGCCTGAAAGCCTAAAAAGGAGGCAACTGCCTCCTTTTGTGCGCGTAGGCGTTAAAAGCCGATGTCTCGCATTTTCGCTACCACATCCGCTTTTTGAGCCGCGGTCAATGCTCGAATTGGTGAGCGCGGGTCACCAGCATCGATACCATGAATTTCCATTGCTGCCTTACCAGCGGCAACGCCGCCATACTCTACAAGAATACGAATAATAGCAATGACTTTATCCATGAGTGCTGTTACACGTGGTTGATCGCCTTGATTGAAAGCTTCAATAATCTCCAAATAAAGCGGAGCAGCGTAATTGTAGGTACTGCCCACTGCGCCCACTGCGCCTACGGCAAGACCTGCTGGTAAGAACTCATCTACGCCAAACGGGATATCAAATTTTCCATCAGCAACTCGCATGCAGCGTTGATATTCGTAAAGGTCCATGTGATTAAATTTTGCACCTAGAAGGTTTGGAATTTTCTGATCACCTTGGATTAGGAACTGTTCAAGATCTAAATTGACCCCTGACATTCCTGAATGATAGTAGTAGAAGCCTTTTGAAGGTGCAGCGGCCGCTATTTGGGCGCAGTAGTCCACTAAGTCTTCAACTGAACCAGGTTTAAAGAAGCATGGACCAATGGCAGATGTTGCCATAATGTCGAGGGTCTCTGCGTGCTTGGTTAGCTCCAAGGAATCTACAATACTCAATGCGCCAGTATGAACAATCAGGTCTAACTGACCTTTTGATGCTGTTACCCAACGCTCAGCGATGGCTTTACGTTCTTCAACGGAGCAGTGAATACCTTCACCAGTTGTGCCACAAACGTATGCGCCTGTTACACCTTGCTCTACAAGCAGTTCTTGCGATTTGGTCAATCGCAGCAAAGTTCACTCGATTACTTGCATCAAAAGGAGTGTGTGGTGCTGCGATAAGTCCTTGTAGTTTTCTCATTTTATTGGCCTTCAAATTGCGATTAATGGCAGGCCAATGCTGGCCTGCGTAATTGTTATTGTCCGTATCCTAAGAACAGCTCTGGTAAGAAAAGCGTCACTTGAGGGAAGATTGCTACTAATGCCAGTACGATGAACAGTGGCACTAGAAGAGGGATAACGCCTCGGGTTAATACATGGAATGGAATGTCACCAACGCGAGATACAACATACAACGCCATACCCATTGGTGGTGTCAAAATACCAATCATAAGGTTAAGAATAGCCATCACACCGAAGTGAACAGGATCGATCCCAACAGCCGCCGCAACCGGTACGAGGAATGGTACCAACAACAGCAATAACGCTAGTGATTCAATAAAGGTTCCTAGGAACAGCAGTAATAGGTTAATCAGTAGAAGCAGTACCAGTGGGTTATCACTGATGGTTAAGAAATAGTCTGCGAGCATTTGCGGCAATTGTTCACGAGCGACAATCCAACCGAAGACGGTGACGCCCATAACCATAAGCGCAACAACAGCCGTGGTATTGACAGTTTCTTTTAGAATGTCGACGAAACCTGCGAGTGTGAGCTGCTTGTATACTACCGTGCCCAAAAACAGAGCGTAAAGAGAGGATACGACCGCTGCTTCTGTTGGTGTGAATTTACCTGAGAAAATACCACCGATGATGATTACGGGTGTAAGCAGGGATAAAAAGGCTTCTTTTAGCGACTTAAACTGCTCTTTGCGAGATGCTTTTGGCAGCGTCATGTAACCGCGTTTTTTACAGATGAAGTAGCTCATCACCATTAACGCACCACAACATAGGATGCCGGGAACTGCGCCTGCCAAGAACAGCGCACCAATAGAGGTATTGGAAACCACACCATAAATAACAAGTGGCACAGACGGCGGTACTAGCGGCCCGATGATACAAGATGCTGCGGTTAAACCACCTGCAAAGTCATCATGATACTTTGCGTCGCGCATGGATTTGATTTCCAGCTGACCTAAGCCGCCGGCATCCGCGAGAGCAGAGCCAGACATACCAGAGAACAGTAAGCTTGCCATGATGTTTACATGCCCTAAGCTACCGGTCACGTGGCCGACCATAGATTTAGCAAAGTTGAAGATACGTTCGGTTATTCCCGCGCTGTTCATCAAGTGTCCAGTGAGAACAAAGAACGGTACTGCTAGTAAGGTAAAGTTATCAATGCCGCCAAGCATTTGCTGAGCTGCAAAGTTGATTCCAGTACTGTTGGTTAATACCAAGAATACTAAAGCAACAAATATCAGTGAGAAGCCAACGGGCATACCTGCAAATAACAGAGCTAGCCAGCCGAAAATTGAACCTGCCATGAGAACTCCTTACCTCTGGGCAACTTGCGATGAGCTAGAAGCGTCTTCGCTTTTAGCTTGTTTAAACTCAGCTCCAATCGAGAAGATCTTTTGTAACTGTCGGACGACCATGAACACGCCACCAAGAGGTAGGCTGTAGTTCATCCATTTACTAGAAATGCCTAAGGTGATGAGTTCAAAGAAAGCAGTACGTTGTACGTGCTGATACCCGAGGTAAATGATGGCGAAAATGGACACCAACACAGCGAGTTCGAGTGCGATTACTAATGAATAACGGATATTTTGTGGAAGCTTATCCGAGAAAAAGGTGATGTTGACGTGGGTGCCTCGTTTGATGGCCATCGCGCAACCGATGAGTGACATATACATAAACAGCACACGAGCTAATTCCTCACTCCACAAAGAAGGATCGTTCAGCAACCAGCGTGTTCCTATTTGCCAAGTCAGCACCACTAACAGGGCAGCCATCAGCGGCACTGTTATGATTTCTTCAATATTATCAAATATTTTGCGTATCATTTTAGGCTCCAAGGCTGACCAAATCGGCCAGCCGAGATTACAACTTCAATTCAAGCGAACGTCGAATTGATTGCGGCAATTACATTGCAGCAAGTTTCTTAACGATAGGCTCGCCAATCTTCTCTTCGAATTCCGTATATAGAGGCTGCATTGCTTCACGGAATGGTGCGAGATCAGGGTAAGTGACTTTCACGCCTTCAGATTCAAAGAAAGAGATAAGCTCTGCTTCTTGTTTCTTAACCGATGCAGTATGAGCGGCTCCCGCTTTTGCTACTGCGTCAGTAATGATCTTCTTATCGGCATCAGACAGTTTTTGCCATGTTGACTCAGAAATAATCACCATTTGGTCGTTAACAATGTGGTTAGTAATGGCGAGGTTGTCCTGAACTTCGTAGAACTTCATTGTCTTAATGGTTGGCAATGGGTTTTCTTGACCGTCAACCGCGTTGGTTTGCAGTGCTAGATACACTTCTGAGAACGCCATTGGTGTTGGTGAAGCACCAGAAAGTTTTGCGTAGTTTAGGTTCGGTTTAGCGTTAGGAACGCGTAGCTTCAGACCTTTGAAATCTTCAATCGTGTTTAGAGGACGGTTAGAGGTGGTTTCACGAGTACCGTTGTACCAAGTATCTAGAGCACGCCAGTTGAATTTAGTCAGCATTTCTTCACGTACGCCTTGACCAAAATCTGAATCAAACATGCGACGTAGGTGTTCGTAGTCTTTGGCAACGTAAGGTAGGGTTACTGCTTCTGCTCGTGGGATCCATAGACCCATACGGCCAAATTCAGCGTAAGTAATATCGAGATCGCCAAGGGTTAATTGCTGAAGCATAGCGCGGTCATCACCAAGTTGCGCGCTAGGGTATAAAGCAATTTTAATGTCGCCGTTACTCATCTCTTCTACTGTATCGGCAAGAAGTTTTGCAGAGGTATATTCCACAGATCCAACAGAGGCTTGCATGCCCATCTTAAGTGTTGTCGCCGCTTGTACTGAAACTGCACATCCTAATGTCAGCATAGCGATAGTAATTTTATTTATAGCTTTCATGTTCTTCCCTTTTGTCCATTGTTTGGCGAGATTCGCGAGTTTCAAAAAAAAATTTTATTTTGTTTGAAAAAAATCTTCGTTATGGATTATTATGGTCGTGAAGATTATTTTCAAATCAACTTTTCACAAACTGTGATCACGGACAAAATTTAGCCTAACTTATCTGTTTAAAGACTCGTTAAGCGGTTTTGGGACAAGGAAGCATGTCCAATATTTCGTTGACGCCAACATAAGACGAGAGGCTCGAAGTGAGAGATAAAAGTCTAAAAATCAGAGAATTAAAAGAGCAATTGCGTGGGCAAACGGTAGTATCTATTCAGCCAGTTGTCGGAAGTCCACTCGAGAAAACCGAATTTATTGTTGCCATGGCTCTAGCTGCGCAGCAAGCGGGTGCCAAAGCTTTACGTATCGAAGGTGTTAAAAATGTTGCGGCTGTAGCAGCTAATGTGACTATACCAATTATCGGTATCGTGAAACGTGACCTTATTGACAGTCCAGTTAGAATTACTCCTTATGTTGAGGATGTGGAAGCGCTAGCAGCCGCGGGCGCAACAATTATTGCGTTTGATGCAACCAGTCGAGTTCGTCCTGAATCTAGAGCGGTGATTGTAGACGCCATTCAACGCACGCCTTGTTTTGGTATGGCGGATTGTTCATGTTTTGAGGATGGCACTTGGGCTTATGAGCAAGGTGTGGAAATCATTGGTTCGACATTGTCAGGCTATGTGGGTGGCGAAGAGCCTACCGAGCCCGATCTAAATCTAGTTCGAAGATTTGCAGCCGAAGGCTTCTTTACCATGGCAGAAGGGCGATACAATACGCCGGAGTTAGCAGCAAAAGCGATTGCCAATGGTGCGATAGCCGTTACAGTAGGTTCTGCACTGACAAGATTAGAAGTGGTGACTCAATGGTTCAATGCGGCAACTCAAGCAGAGGTGAAACAGTATGAGCACGTTAGCTATTGATATTGGTGGTACTAAAGTCGCTCTAGGATTGGTTCAAAATGGTGAACTGGTAGAGCGTGCTCAGCTAGCGACGCCTGAGACGACATGTGTACAAGAGTTTGCTAGTCAAATTCTTGTACAGTGTCGGTCATGGATACACCAGGTCACACAGATTGGGATTTCTACTACGGGATGGGTGAAACCAGAAGGCATTACTTCTATTAATCCCGATACTCTTGCCTTCCCTCAACCGTTTCCTTTACATAAAGAGATAGAAGCACAAACAGATAAGCCTGTTGCTATTCTCAATGATGCTCAAGCGGCTGCTTGGTATGAATATCGCTCTCTCAAAACCCCCGTAAACAATATGGCTTACATAACGGTATCAACTGGTGTAGGTGGTGGTTTGGTTCTTAACGGGCAACTGTATAAAGGGAGTCAGCATCTCGCTGGACATATCGGCCATACCAGTATTGATATCAATGGTCCCGTCTGTGGTTGTGGGCAACGTGGTTGTGTTGAAAGCATTGCCTCCGGAACGGCAATTAACCGAGCTGCTCGTCAAGCTATTCACCCGACAATCTCAAATATTGAGTTGTTTGAACTCGCCAGTGACAATGCGCAAGCAATGGACATCATCAAAAAGAGTGCGCATGCGGTTGCTCAGCTGTGTTGCAATTTGAAAGCTACACTAGACTTAGATCTTATTTGTCTAGGTGGAGGAATAGGGCTAACGGAGGTGTACATTCCATTAGTTCTAGACTATATCGAAACAATGCCAGCAGCATTTCGAATAGATGTCGTTAAGGCAACCGGTGATTATGATGCATGTTTATTGGGTGCTGCAGCCCAATTCTCATAGCGAAATGGGTTAAAAAATAGTGTTTCACAGCCTCATAGGTTGTTGATGGAAGGAATAGATAGACAAATGACGATACGAGCAATCACAGCCAAGACGATTTTCGATGGCGAGCAGTACCATTCCGACTCTGCATTGGTTTGGAAAGGAGACCGGATTGTAGACATAGTCCCCACGTCTACATTGCCTAGCTCAGTCATTGTTACTGATGTTGGCGACAAAATTGTTGCACCGGGATTTATCGATATTCAAGTGAATGGCGGCGGCGATGTCATGTTTAACTCTGATACAACTGTTGACGGTATAGACACTATTTGTCGAGCCCATCGTCAACACGGTACAGCCTATCTATTACCAACCTTGATCAGCGCAACGCCAGAGGAAATGAAAACGGCGTTGATTGCTGCGGAGAGTGCGATCGAGCAGGGTGTGGCAGGTGTACTAGGTGTTCACCTAGAAGGACCTTGGCTTAATAAAGACAAGAAAGGCGCGCACGATGCCAGTAAGTTTTATAGCCCAACGATTGATCAGTTAGAAGCTTTTCCATGGTTAGAGCGAGGGGTTAGCTTGGTCACGTTAGCGGCAGAGAATGTCGATACGCAGGCACTAAATTGGTTACAGCAGCATCACGTTGTGGTGTCTTGTGGGCACAGTAACGCAACTCAGCATCAGTTAACGGCAGAAAAACTTGCTTCAGTAAATGGTTTTACGCATTTGTTTAATGCGATGTCGCCGCTTGAAGGGCGTGAGCCTGGTACTGTTGGCACGGCATTGATGACCGACCATGCTTGGTGTTCAATTATTGTCGACGGTATTCATGTTGCAACGCAAAACGTTTTGATGGCTCATAAGCTTAAGCCAGACGGGAAGCTGCTTATTGTGACCGATGCGATGGCGAGTGTCGGCAGTAGAACCAATCGCTTTGTCTTAGATGGTGAAGAAATTTCGGTACAAGATGGAAAATTGGTGAACTCAAGTGGATCTCTAGCTGGTGCGCATATTGGCATGGACCAGTCTGTCGCTAATGCCATTGCCTGGGGACTGAATGAGGCTGAGGTATTGAGAATGGCTTCAACCTATCCAGCCGAGGCTCTTAATCTGGACGACGTGGGTATTTTGAAGCCGGGTTACCGAGCCGCTGCAACCATACTTAATTCTGATTACAGCTCCTATGCGGTATTAGTTGATGGTGCGCTAAACCCTTAGCTTCTGTTTATGAAGTTAGTTTGCTTGTAATTTCGCTGAGGTAATAAACTCGCCAAAGCTTTCACACCAAATGATCGCTGCCGTGTATTGGCTTAAATCTGTGCCTTCTGGCAGCGATAGCAAGAATCTATCGAAGGTTTTCACATCTCCCACCTGTAACATGTTGGCTTTGTTAGTATTAAAATCCGCTTCTGTTTCCACATATATTGGAGATAGGTACAGTTTGTAGTCAGGCCCCGGAGCAAGTTCGCCAATAAACATAGCGCTGTCATTGGTAAAACTGATATCGCCTTCACCCCAATGAAAAAGATCGCTGTCTTGTCGGTCTTTATCGAATGTCCCTTTGACGACGATTTGATTGGCATCCGCAGTGACGCTTGCGATTGAGGGGGAATCAGGCTGAGTAAGAATCGGCAGGACATAAATACCCAACATAAACCCAAAGAATAAGGCTGCAAGGTGGCTAAAAAGTAACAGAACTCGCTTCATGTTCACTCCTTGAACAAATAATTTTATCTTAATTTACTTAAACATAGTTCAAGCAATACGTCATTGGAACTGATGATTTTGGATCGTTGATATGATTTTTTCTCGCGTCGCTTTATGGTCCTCATCATTGACGAATCGACGGTGATAGATCATGCGATATTGCACATTGCGAATATCAAGGGGAATGGGCATGACTTTGAGACCCAGCATGGGCGCGAGGTGATTCGCTAAGGACAAGGTTGATGCGCCCAGCAGATCCGTTGTCGCTGCGAGTGCTAGCATACTTGAAACGGACCCTGTTTCAGCCTTTATCGTTCTTATAGGCATTGGTTTTTCTGCTAAAAAATCCATCATGTTAACGTTGTTGCGACGTATTTTTAGCGCAATATGTTGTTGTTCGAGGTACTGTTCCGTTGTTAGTGATGTGCCAATATTCGGATGGCCTTTTCGGCAAACACACACCGCAGGCTCATCAAAAATGTCTTCAACGATATGTGATTGGCTTTTGCTAGTGGCAATGTCGATTGCGAGATGGACTTTCTGCGAATCGATGTCAGCGAGAAGTTGCTGCTCGCTGAGCGGGGTTTCGATAAACGACAATCCCGGCAAATCACAAAGCAGGTGCATCAGGCTTTCGTTGCAATAGACTCGAGTGACTTCCTGTTTTTTCTCAATGGTCTCTAGAATGGCAAGGGGCGTCTCAATCTTATCTGCCAACGCAACGGCCGCTCCTGTTGGTGCAATTCCACGTCCAGAACGGACAAATAGCGTTTTCCCCACCACGACTTCTAATCGTTTTAATGCCGCACTTACTGCTGGCTGAGTCAGTTCCAACTCTTCTGCTGCCATTGTTATAGAGCGATGACGATAAACCGCGCCAAAAGTTGTAAGTAGATTTAAGTCCATAACGACCTGATTTAGTGAGTGTTATTTCTTATCCTAGCAGAGCAAAGGTGACTGTCAATTGACCTTAGTTGGAGTACGCTGATTCGAATTTAGATTAAAACACATAAATTAAATTTATATATAAAGCTAAATTTGCTCTATTTTTCGTATCTTAGGTTATGGTTAAGATGGTGAACATAGACACACGGATGTGATTTTTCCATTCAATTAAGAGATTTCGAGAAAATGAAAAATGTCCGTATTGTCTCAATTATGGCTTTAATCGCACTCATCTTTAGTGGTTTCGCCTACTCCCAAAACTGCAACGTTGAACCGTTAGAAGCAACAGAATATTCGTTGCTCAGCAACAACTGATTTCTCTCATTTATATTCATTTATTACTTTTCCCTGTTATGGGAGAGGAGGAATTATTATGCCAAAAATCCATATAGTGACTGCTGTTGCTGGCTCGATTCTTCTATCGGCGCCAGTTTTAGCTCAAACGCCTTTTGAACATTATCAGTCTGAAAATTCAGCTAGTTTCTCAGGTTACAAGCACTATAACTACGAACAAAACGTCAATACCGAAGAGTTGATGAAACAGGGTGGGAAAATCTATTCTTCACCAGAGGAAATACATGCCATTTTGCAAGGAGGGCTCAAAACAGATATCCAGACTGGCGAAGAACTCTGGAAAGAAGGTCTAATGTTTGATGGCATTGAACCAATGGATCATATGGTTACTGCCGCCAATTGGTACCCAAGGACGGAAGAGCTGTTAACTAATGAAATGCGTGTGACCTTCATGGGGACATCCCCTATGATTCGCCCAGGTCAAGCTAATACCTCCATATACGTAGAGTTAGGCAACGGTGACAATTTCGTGTTCGATATTGGTGAGGCGTCAATTGCTAACTATATTGGGGCTGGTGTTGCGCTAAACGAACTGGACAAAATTTTCATAACTCATTTGCATGTAGACCATTTTGGCTCTCTTCCTTATTTGTACCAATTTGGAGGTTGGAATGGACGGTGGGAAAAACCACTAACGATTTATGGTCCATCAGGTCGCAACCCGGAAGATGGGACGCGACATATGGTAGAAGGCATGTTGCAAATGCTTTCTTGGCATCAAGACGCGTTTGATGTTTTCCCATCAGGTAATGATATAGAAGTTGTTGAGTTCGACTTCAAAGACGATGGCGGCATTATCTATGATGTTGATGGCGTCAAAGTATCACATTGGAGACGTTCTCACGCAAAAGATGGTGCCTCAGCATATCGCCTTGATTGGACAATCAATGACGAGGAGTCGCTCTGTTTTGTCTGGACTGGGGATGGTCGACCTACCGAACTTGATATTCAGTATGCCAAAGGTTGCGATTTGTTCGTAACCGAGGTTCAGACTGAGCTCGTCGGATTAGCGTCCATCGTTCAAGGAGTGCCTGCTTTTCTAACACGCTATACCATTGATACTCATCATACGTCAGGCTATGCGGCGGGATGGCTAGCAGATCAAATACAACCACGTTTGTTTATGACTACTCATATGGAGTTTGACCCTTACTACAATAACGAAACTGTGGCTCAGGTACGTGAACATTGGAAAGGTCCATATCACTTTGGCGCCCCCGATATGATAGTCGCGAACATTACACCGGACAAAGCATGGGTCCGAGAGGGGATTATTCCAGATTTTCCAAATAACCGAGCTCCCCAGTTTAATCTCAATGACGGTGAAGTATTTCGTGTTCCAATGCCGAAAAATTCACGAGCCGATATTCAAGAGCAAGAGATTCGTGATTTAGAAATTGATGAAGCACTGTATTACCCCGAAGGTTACCACCCTCAACTATTGAAAGAATGGCCGTTGGATCGTGACCTGATAGTGCCAACGGAAGTATTGCCAGAAAGCATGAAGCAAGGGATGGGCGAGAAGCAGCGAATGGTTGATAAAATGCGCGAAGCTCATGGATTGGAACCTCGTTCCGTGCATCGTAAAGATTCAGCAGACCCATATCGCGACACTCGTGAAGGCAATACCAAACCAGAACAAGAGTAGTGACTTTGTTTGTGGGCATAGAGCTCCTGTACTCACAAACTCAAACTCCTTCCCAAACTTCAACAACGAGTAACCAATTTATGCGACGACTTACGATTGTAGTAACAGCGCTATATCTATGCACGTTTAAAGCAATGGCAGCGCAACACTCTCACGACACATTATTTAGCCGAGACAACGCAATAATGGCTGCGGCTGCAGTGGAAACCGTCAATGTGTATTGTGTTGGAACTGGCTCTATGACCTTAGAGTATACCGAACACAACTCGAAAATAGTCCGTGAAACAATAGAAGGACTTTCTGAAGATGTGCTTAACGAACCTTACGTATTTAATGAGGAAGATCCTCTGTACCTTCAAGGTGTTGCTTTAGGTGAGCAACTCATTCAAGAAGCAGAACAGAAAGGTCACGTTAGTCAAATGTGTACACAGCCAGAGGAACAAAAACGATGAAAAAGACCACGATGATTTTAGCCACCTTCATTCCTTCATTAGCTATTGCTTGCGGTGCACATGTTCATAATACGTTGCCCCACTATGAAAATTATACCGAGTCGTTGGTGGCGATGTCTGTTTGCAAGGTAAATGAGCATATTTCAGAGCAACAATCTGCAGTGTGGTTTAAAAAATTAGCATGGGTAGCGAATGGCACTGACGAAGAATTGTTTGAGCATTATGCACATTTTGCCGCAGAACACGTGAGTAACATTGCTAATGATCCCGATATGTTACCTAAGTGGAATGCGAGTTATTGTAAGGATCAATTCTTTGATGTGATGGAAATGGATCAAGTCGTTTTGGAAGACCTTTACGATGAGCAAGAACTCGCTGATCGAGAGTTTAACCGGCAAATAAAAGAAAGTGGCCTGTCGGGTTGATAGGTTTCACTGCGTTGGTGCCCACTCTGTTGTATTCATAGATTGGGCATTTTAATTTCATAACGTCATTGTTTGTAGAGTTGAGTATAGATATTGTAATGATAATGATTATCATTTTGATCTATAAGTGGAGTAAATGTACTATTCGCGACTCCTGATAACTACATAAATATAATGATGAATGTAACTCTTAGAAAAGCGATTTTGCTTGCTTTTGCTCTTCCTCAAGTGACGTTTTTTGCGGTGGCAGAGAGCTCAACAAATGATGATACCGAAGTCATGGATGTCTACGGGACAGGCTACACGAGGCCGTTAACGATTGATAAACCGGGTGAAACCTTGGTGACTCAAGAAAAGATTGAAATTGAACAGCCAACAAACATAGCAGAGCTGTTTGAAGACATCCCAGGAGTCTCTTTTGACGGTGGTGCTCGTGCTGGTGGCGAACGCATTAGCATTTGGGGGTTTTCTGACCCTAGTGATCTTGGCGTGTATGTTGATGGTGCACCTATTGGTTTTGAGCAATATCGATATGGTTCGTTCTTTTTTGACCCGTACTTAATTGGTGAAGCTGAAGTCACCAAAGGCGCTCACGATGTTCAAGCGGGTAGTAAGTTTGGTGGTACTATCCGGATTAGAACGAAGTCGGTAGATGAACTGCTAAAAGCGGGCCGTAAAGTTGGTGCTCGAGTTCATTTAGGTTACAACGATAACGATGACCAGACTCATATCGGTGTCACGGCGTTCGGTAAAGCGGACAATGGAATTTACGCACTCGCTTCTGGAACGTGGAAAGACGCTAATGATATTCGAGTTGGTGGAGGAGACCCGCTTGAATACTCTGCATATAGCCAAAACAATGGTCTATTTAAAATCGGATACGAGAATGCAGTCCATCTCTTTGAAATCAGCCATACCTTTTATAGCGATGAGGGTCGACAACCTTGGGCGACCCGCCGTGGAGCCTTTGCCAAGATAAGTGACTACAATATTCGCATATACGGCTCATTAGAAGCGGCAAAATACGCCTACACAGTACAAAACGAATACAAAGATAAAACCACATCGGCCCGATATTCATATAACCCAAGCTCACCTTTAGTGAACCTAAAAATCACAGCGGCACATAGTGACAATGAGAGGCACTGGCGTCGTCCTGATGTTGCTTGGAAGAAGATGTTCGTATCCATTGGCGCGTATGGTCATGAATCGTGGGCATCGTATCAGCGAGATTATGTCGACATTAACAATGAAATGAAAATTGGTCGCCATACCATTACTGCTGGTCTGCAATATGAGAAAAACAATCGAGATACGCTCGTTCATAATGCTACCAAGATCTATAATAAGCCGAAGAAAAACTACGGTATCTTCATCCCTTATTACGATCCATCGGGCACGCAAACCACGTATTCCGCTTACTTGGCTGATAAAATTGAAGTCACCGATCGTTTTCGTGTAACCCCATCTTTACGCTATGACTATGTTACGTCTAAAGGCAAAGAAAATCCTGCGCCGGACTACAATGACCCGGCTGCAGGGCATGACTACAGTAAAGTGTCGCATGCCGGATTCAGCCCAAGGATTCAATTGGATTATGATCTTACGGATCAAACGTTATTGAACTTTGCCTATGCCTATCAAATGAAAGCCCCTTCAGTTGATGATATCTACGCGGTGCAATATGCGCGTGCCAAAGCCTCTGCGACAGCAAGAGAATTGGAAGCACAGCGCATTCATGCCTATCGTGCATCTATGATCAACAGCCTGTCTGGACTGTTTGCTAACAAAGATATGTTATCGACGGAAATCACTGGCTTCTATAACGACGTCACCAACAATGTAATGAACCGAACTGGGGTTAATTTGGACAGTGACCCTAATACGTTGCAGAGCTGGAAAGTGAATTTGGATGGCTATCGTAACTATGGTGTTGATGTGCAAGCACAGTATCGTGTTGCCGAATTTTTCGCCGATATCAGTGCAAGCTACATCGCAGGCAAACACAAGGGCTCATTGACAGATTCTAGTGGCGAAGATCAATATATGTACGGCATTCCACCGATGAGTGTAAAACTTGGCTTGGGCTATGAGTGGATTAAAGGGCTCACTACAGGCTATAAACTGCGTTGGTATGATGCACAAGAAAATGTTGAAGATTCCATCTACTTTGCCCAAGCGAGTGAACAATACACTCTTCAGGATATTTATGTCAGTTGGCAGCCTCAAGCGCACAAGGATCTTATGCTAAGAGCTACCGTGAAGAATATCGCAGATGTGTATTACGAACCTTATCTTTCAAATGGCGTTCCAGGGCCTGGTCGTGAGGTCAGATTGAGTATGACTTACGATTTCTAACGCGCACTTCAATGCTGAATAGATGGTGCTCTCGACATCATCTATTCGCCATTTTCGGTAGTGTAAGCGGAATAAGCCTTTGGTAGGGGTTGTGGTTTTTCTAACCATCACGCAAAGTAAGTACAACGATTAGCAGACATAAGTAACAACGATGAATTTGGCAAGCTTTCTAAGACTCATACTATTGGCATCGATATGGGGCGGGTCTTTTCTCTTCATGCGTATTGCCGCCAATGTTATGGGGCCAGCAGTGCTCATTGAGGCGCGGGTCTTCTTTGCTGCTCTCGCTCTTCTTATTATCAGTGTCTATCTAAAAAAGAAACTTGAATTCACCAAACATACCAGACACTTTTTTACTATCGGACTGTTTAATACAGCGCTGCCTTTTTTGTTGTTTGCCTATGCGGCACAAACACTCAATGCATCAACACTGTCGATACTTAACTCTACCGCAGCGATTTGGGGGGCAGTTATTGGTGTATTTTGGACCAAAACACCGCTAACTAAGCGTGGTGCACTTGGTTTATTGGTTGGGATTGTTGGAGTTGCGGTATTGGTTGGTTGGGATGCAGTTCGTATTGGTGAGCAAGCGACATTGCCGATAATTGCTGGCGTGATGGCGGCCTGTTGTTATGGCATCGCAACCAATTATGCGAAAAATGCACCGTCTGTTCCTGCATTTAATAATGCACACGGTAGTATGTGGGCTGCTTGTCTTATCGTGTTGCCGTTGATTCCATTTGTGCCAATGCGAGAAACACCTACTCAAGAAGTTTGGATCTCGGTAGTTTTACTTGGTGTTGTATGCACTGGCGCAGCCTATCTGTTGTATTTCCGGTTAGTTAACGACATTGGTCCGTCTTCGGCTTTATCAGTAACGTTCCTTATCCCAATGTTTGGTATTTTATGGGGAAATCTATTCTTAGGAGAGCCAATAGGTGTGAATACCGTTGTTGGAACGGTTTTAGTAATTAGTGGCACTATGCTGGTAACGGGCTTCTCGTTGTCATCACTTCGCCGAGCTCCTCAGGTGTAGCATTACATTCGCAGAGCCTGAAGTAGGCTCTGCGCATTTGGTTAAACGGAAATAGGTTTAAATCGTTCTCGTATTTGCTGGATTAGTACAAAGAAGACACTTGCCATAATACAGCCGATGAACGTTGCCGACACAATACCGCCAAATGATGCCCAACCCAGAGCTTGTTGCCCCCCTGAGCCAACGGTGTTAGCTAACATAAGTGGAATCAGTCCAACGCCAAAGGAAAATGCCGTCATAAACACCGCGCGCGCGCGAAGCTGCAGCGCTTGTACCGCTGCTTCTTTGATGGTTAAGCTATTGTTGTCTCGAAGAGTCTTAGCAAACTCTACAATAAGAATCGCATTTCTGACCGTCATTCCAATTAGCAAGATTGCTGCAAGTTGAGTGAGTATGTTGATATTGCCTTGGATGTGAATAATGCCCTCTACGATACCAATAATGGCTGTTGGTACGGTGAGCATAATTGCCAATGGAATTAGCCATGATTCATATTGGGCAACAAGGACAAGAAACGTAACTAACATTGCAAGCCCCATCACAATAGCCACGGTATTTCCGGCGGAAACTTCTTCTTTTGCTGCGCCGGTAAACTCTACTTTATAGCCTAACTCATCTGCCAACTCTTGAATTGCGGTAATTGCCTGACCAGTAGAAACGGTTGGAATGACGTCAATAAATACTCCTTGCTCTGCGTTGTAGCGAGTGATGAAGTTTGGCACTTTGATTTCTTCAAAGT
Organism: Vibrio sp. McD22-P3; assembly: GCF_021568915.1. NCBI lineage: Bacteria > Pseudomonadati > Pseudomonadota > Gammaproteobacteria > Vibrionales > Vibrionaceae > Vibrio > Vibrio sp. McD22-P3. The sequence goes on along the minus strand of NZ_JAKGTN010000007.1, from coordinate 76,988 downwards.
CAAAGAACTTGTCGTACGTAATTCGCGTACCGTTAGGTTTGGAAAGTCCAGTTTTCTTTAATGCCTCAGGATCTAATCGAAACTTAGGATCATTTTGTACCATGACTTTGTAGTTACGCCCTTCCATGTTAAAGGTATTGATATACATCCCTCCAAAGTGGGTTTGCATTCCTTGCACTACGTCCGAAAACGTTGCTCCGTATTTTAGTAAGTCCTTTCTTTTGATATTCAGTTTTATGGAGGGTTTTGTTACTTCAAACTGCCCCATTGCTAGTCCGATACGTGCGTCGTCCATTAAGCGAGAATTGAATTCTAGAGTTAATTCATACAATTCTGTTGGGGTAAGATTAGGTGCGAGAAGAGCGAAATTGACGCCATCAACCATACCAAGTTCAGGGATTACTGGTGGTTTGAAGGCGAAGGCTTGAATATCGGGATTCTCGGCCAAAACATGGTTAACTTGTTCGGTTAACTCTGTATCGCTCGCTTGACGCTCTTGCATATCGTCAAGAGAGAGCAACATCATAAAGCTGCTCATCTCTGCGGTATTGGTCAGTAGATTAAAACCGGAGGCTTCAACACTGGTTGATATGCCCGGGAGCTCATTCAGCTGTTTTGTTAACGTAGCTAAATATTGGTCTGTTGTTGCCAAAGCTGTACCTTGAGGGAAGCTACCTACGACAAAAATGGCACTAGTATCTTCTTCTGGAAGTAAGCCTGTAGGTAAGTTAGAACCTCGATCGATTGAGAGATACAGACCTCCGCCTAATAGTAAGATGGTGAGCAGAGGTAAACGGGTTGCTGTCCATGCTAAACCAGTGAAGGCTCGAATCTTTTGCGTAATCACCCATTCAACAGATTTAGCAATAGCGTTTTTTCTAGGTGGCTTCATGAACAACGAACAAAGCGCGGGGGTTAGGGTTAGGGCGACCAAAGTTGATACGACGACGGATGCACACAAGACGATACCAAACTCTGAATAAATCGTCCCAGCCATTCCGGGAATAAACAGTGACGGAGTGAAAACTGCGAGTAGTACTAGCATTGAAGCGATAATGGGTGAGAAAGTGATATCCAATGCTTTTGACACTGCCTGTTTTACCGTCAGGTTGGGATATTCATGAAGTTGATGCTCTGCGTTTTCAATAACAATAATAGCTGCATCTACGACAATACCTATTGCCATCACTAAACCAAACATTGAAATAATGTTAACTTGAATGCCTAATGCACTCATGACTGCAAATGTCCCGATCAAAGAAACTGGGATGGCAGTGACAGTAATGAGCGTTAGTCTGAAGTTTTGCATAAAGACTAGAGTTACTAATGAGACGATGGCAATGGCCAGTACTAACGTCTCCAGTACGCTATAGATGGCGCCATCGATAAAGGTGGTCGCATCATAAACTACTTTAATCTGGTACTGATTAGGTTGATCTAGTAGGGCTTTAATCTCCTTGGCGACATTCATCGCGTTAGCTTCGGGAGTTTTGTAAATGAACAAGACGGCCCCGTTTGAATTTTCCCCATAAGCGTTCGCAGTATAAATCTCACTACCGAGTTCGATGCTAGCAACGTCTTTCAAATAAATGGTCTTACCCAGTTCGTCAGAACGAACCACAATATTGCCGAACTCTTCTGGTGTAGAAAGACCGCCGTTTACCGTAATGGGGTACTCTAGCTTGTCATCAACTAGACTGCCTGCTGAAGCAATTTTATTTTGTGTGGCAATCGCATCATTAACGTCGTCAACGTTGATGGAGTAATACTTCATTTTATCTGGATTGAGCCATACGCGAATGGAGTATTTTTTCTCTCCCAGGACGTCCACTTTTGATACGCCATTGACGCGTTGGATCTTCTCTTTTAATGGACCTCCAGAGAAGGCACTGATATCAATGGCAGAGGCACCGCCTGACGGGTCGATGATTGATATTCCAAGCATTAAACCATTAGAGAGTTTTTCTACTTTGACGCCATTGCGCATGACATCCCCAGGCAACTCCGGTAACGCAAGATTTACACGACTTTGTACGAGGTTAACCGCTTTGTCTGAGTCTGTCCCATTTTCAAACACCACTTCCAGCGTATAGGTACCGTCGGCTCCGCTGGTGGATTTCATGTATTCCATACCAGATACGCCGTTAACTTGTTTTTCTATTTCTGGCGCCACCGATTTAGCCATAACATCTGCACTTGCTCCATCCATAAAGGTTCGGACTTCGACAGTAACAGGTGCGACATCTGGATACCTGCCTATGGGGGAGTTTGCTGCGGAAATGGCTCCAATTAGCGAAATGAGTAGGGCTATCACTATCGCGAATTTAGGTCTTTCAATGAACATTTTAAACATGTCAGCCACCGAGTTATTGGAAATTGTCCGGATATTACGCCCGTGAATTTTTAATAACAAATGGGTTACTAGCCGATCTATTGGAATGTTTGGCGTGTGATATTGAATGTTCGAATACACGGCTTAATCGATATTTTACCGATGAGAGTTTTAGAGAACTCTCGGCTTTGTTTATGGAACCTATTTTTGCCTGCTTGGCGACAAAACTTAGAATTAGTCTATCAAGAAGTGCGTTGCACCAAATGAATATTAATAGTGATAAAAAGATGAAAAAGAGACAGTTAAACAGAGCGTTGCTACTAAGTTTTACGGTTTACATGTGGCCAAATGGAGCTATGGCATACCACCCATGCGACGGAGGGAATGTCATCACTGATGCTGTTGATGGCGCGATAGTTGGTGGTGTTGTAGGAGCCGTCGCCGGTGATGCCAAATCAGGAGCAATGATTGGTAGTGCTGCTGGTGTAATTGATGGTGCATATGCGGATGCAGAATGTGATCAGTTAATTGGTGAAGCAGTTGTTGAAGATGCGATTATTTCAGACTATGAAGACGCTGTGGTTGAGGATGCTATTGTTGACGCTGCGATTGATGATAGCTGGTGATTGAGTGATGTAATTAACACTTTTATCAGTCTTTGAGACGATATAATTGATAACTAACGGTTTGATTCTTATTAACTTATATTCGAGTCAATAATCGCAGAGTAATAGAGGCTATAACCTTGAGTTAATTGAGGTTATAGCCTCTCGCTTTTAGGCTTCCCCAGCATTTTATGGATGAGGTGCTGCCAATCGAGAAAGTAGTGTTGGTAATACAAAAGGAGGCTTGTTTTGTATTAGGGTGAGTTTATATGCGTGCACACATTTCTTTTCTAACGGCGGTCACAGTCGCAGTTTGTTCTTTTTCTTCTTTTGCAGACCAAAATTCTGATACTGAAATCCAAGATATGTCTGACCCTTTAGCGGTTTATACTCAAGCGGGTGCTGGGACATCGGACAAAGGTTTAAACATCAAAGTCGGGCGCACATACGATACAGGTAACCCTGATACCATGGCGATGAACATCATCGAAGTGAAGGGAATAGCTGGAGAATATCTCGGTTGGTCGGGAACGGGTAGTCGTGATAATTCAATTGATAGCGTTCGTTTTCGAAACTTTAGTGTGGACACCACCAATGGTCGCGGTAGTCAACTTGATCTGAACTATAACGTGGAGCAAGAAAGTTTGAATGCGTCCTATAGTTTTATTCAAGCACTGCCAAAATGGGGCAACCTTAACCTCTATCCACTTGCAGGGGTGGGCGTCAATGTGCGCAATGGGAATTTTCCTAGCTGCACCGATGCTAACGATTGTCAAACTGAACCACAAGATAATGGTTACACAGTTCCAGGAACATACGCAGTAGTGGGGGCTTATACCAAATATGCGATTACGGATAAGCTATGGCTTAACTACAATCCGATGTGGTTAACGACTCTATCTGGTTCTAAATCTTATGTCGACAATGCATACGGCGTAGGAATGAGTTCTATCTTTACTAATGAATTTGCGGTGTCTTATCAGTTTACGCCTCGCTTTAACGTGCGCTATTTTGCTAACTGGACGCAAGAACAAAGCTATTTTGAAGGTGACCAGAGGGTAGAGTTTAATTACCAGTTCTAGTGTTGTTTTGAAGATATTGAGCGGTAAGACTGTTCGAAGGGGTGAAGAAGGAATAATAGGTTCGCTGTAAGATATTCATTCCTTCGAATATCTTTGCGCTTTAACTAATAGTGTCAAATTAGAATGGGAAAACAACGCCCACTTTACCGTAGGTATTGCGAGTGTCAGTGCCAAATTTACCCTCATTACCTACTTCTACATATGGGATCATATTGTCGATAGCGGTAAATGTGGCGCGCAGCTCTAGGTTGTAGATAGAGTCTTTGTTCTTGTCGCCAACAGTAATTGCTTCTTTCTTATTCTGTTTTTGTCCAACCACTTTGGCATTCAGGTACACACGTTCAGTAACTTGCTTACCAGCTGCCAGATCAAAGCGATAGATATCTCCACGTGGAGCGAGAGTATTGGAGTTTAAATCTGTGTCTTTACGCAAACGCAATGAGGTATCGAATAGTTCCGCAACGTTACCACCAACGGTAATACCAAATTTGTTTTGGTCGTTAGCTGGCTGTTGACGACTCTTCTTATCAACGAACTCATATTCGCCTTTTAGCCAGATGTTACCAAAATCATGGGTGTAGTTAAGGTTGTACTCATTTTCAAAGTTTGCTTTGCGTTTAGCCGAAGCACCGAAACCTTCATAACCGATGAACGCTTTGATACCAGAGCCATTGTCTGCTTTATATTCGGCTGCACCATCTACGAACTTAGCATCTAGTTCCACACCGCCCGTTACACCTTCTGCCATAGCATTAGTTGCAAATACTGAAGTTAACGCTAGAACGATTGCTGTCTTTTTCATTTTAATTACCTTTTATTGATACTCTTCTTGTTGAGAGCGATGCAAAAGATAATGAAAAGTTCCGATAGGAGTTAGTTGGTTTGCATTCGCTATTCGAATGGATTGGGTTGCTATTTGTGTACCTAGGGTAAGAGACTATTAAGCTGCCATAATGACGAGAAATATCTGGTTAAAGATAAAAAAACACCCCACATAAGTGAGGTGTTGTAGGCCCAATTTTCCTTACCAGTTCCAATCAGAGTTCCAACTATGCGCGGGCCTTAAAAGGGTTAACATTAAATAGCGCTTAGATAAGCTTTAAGTGCTTTCAATCGTACTGTTGCTCCACCGATGATGTCCATAAAACCAAGCGCCTGGGACGGCTTGCTTGCTGATATCCAGCCTGAACCTGTGGCGCCAAGTGGCACGTCGTAGCCTTCCGGTTCATTAAATTCAATAACAACAGTACGACCATGTGCACCGGTATTGTTTCCTACATGCTGGCGGACTTGTTGTGTGTTACCGCGAGCAGATACGGTCGCTTCACCGGTATTGGTTGTAATGCTGTGCACTCGACCGCGAAATACTTCACCTGGATGAGAATTAACATAAAACTCAGCAAATTGACCTTCCTTTATATGTCGGAAAGTTTGGTCACTTACGCGCATTTCGACGAATTTCTTCTCGATGTTATAGAGATACAAGTTGCCAGTACGAGAGCCTTTGGCAATGTTAATAACACCTACGACACCATCAAAAGGTGCTCTAATCTGATTACGGTCGTTTAACCATTGCTTTTGATTGATCTGAGCTTGTATACCATCAACATCGGAGCGAGCCGCCATTAGGTCTGCGTTCCCTTGTTGTATTTTGGTATGCAGCTCATCTCTTTCTTGTTCAGAGCTAAATTCATCTAGATTGATTAAGCGTTGATGGTTCTTAACATCAATCGCAATCTGCTCTTCTATGCTGATAATTCGATGTTCAGCTGCAATAAGGCTAGAGTTCAAGCTCTTCAACTCTTCGTCTGTGTCTTCTGACTCTAACGTGTACAGTAACTCACCTTTCTTGACTCGTTGGTTATGAGTCACGTAAATGTCTTTGACTTGCTGCCCAAACAAAGGGCTTAGTACCGCATGAGGCGCTTTTACTGTGGTGCTGTCTGTCAAATCAGCGGGTGACCAAAATCGGTGCGCAGTAAACAGCATAAATGCTAAAAAGGCACCAAATCCAACGCTAATCACCGCATTACGGAGGGTCCACTTAATGACGCCTAATTTCACTAGTAACCAAACAATCAGGACATACGGAAGCATAATTTCTTTCATGACGATTGCTCCTGCTTTTTGTCGCCGTGGATTCCGGTGTGAATGACCTTACTTAATGCTGAAGCCAACGCTTCCCAGTTAGTGAAGGCAATAATGACAGCTAATACCCACCATAATTTGTCGATAAATAACCCACAAAGGGATAGTGCAAATACTAGGTTGGCGTGAGCGCTCTGCATGTATTGACTACGGTGAACCGCGACTTCATGTAATTGCCACAACAGGTATAAGACGTAAACGATGATAGAAATGGTGATAACGAAAATAATACCCATAAAGAGCTCTGAGTTAAGAAGCCCCAATATGCTAGGCATACCATCGCTGAAATAGCTTTCAGGAAGGTCTTTACCATGCACTTTCGATAGTAATGAAAAGAAATAGCTTAGTGATAGAAAACCACTGACTATTAACATCCACTTGGTTAAAAAACGGAGTACTGCTGTTAACTTGTTTTTCATGATTTGATTACTCGTTCGGCTTTGCGACATAGTGATATGACTTCAGATAGGCACTGCGGAGGTGTAAAGGAACTTCCTGAGGACCAAGTTTAAGCCTATCGGATGATCGGCGTTCACCTGCAAAGACCAGCGTTGGGACGGCGCTGGTAACCAGTAATGAGTGTTTCAATAGTCTGAACATGTCATTGCCTTGTATCAGGCTATCCTTAGCGTTGTTGGATTAAAATTAATTTAGGTGCTGGAGCAATGTTATGGCTCGAACCTATCGCTTTTTTTGTAATAAGGACCGTACGACTCGAGATTTATGAGTGCTATTCTGCGCTCTTAATTATTGCCGTACGGGCTGCCAGTTATGTTGAGCGTCTGACTTTTATGATTCGTTCTTTCATAGGCTGAATCGCGATTGGTATTTCATATCGATTTGCTAGTGCAGGCAAACCTTGTGCAGATAGGCCTAATACTCCGTCAATATGCGTTGATGTAAGCGTTCAGCTTGAATATGTAAGGGGATATATTATCTGGCTTGATCACACCAATACACTAAGTGAACTATAATTCAGATATCATTTTCATTAATGTATTGAGCATTTGGTTTGTATTAATCACGTACCCAAGCGTGGGTGTTTAGGTTCGTATACTCAAAATGAGTGGATGTGAAACCGCCAATGTGATTATTTGTTCATCAAACGAACTGGTTTTATTGATTTTATCTATTGAAACGCTATACAAGTAAAAAATCGTCAGTTAACATTTCGGAATCCGCTAAAATAGCGGTGATAAATAGATGCGATTTAGTGATGCATTTATCGATGCCGAGATGGTGAAATTGGTAGACACGCTAGCATGAGGTGCTAGTGCCTTTGGTGTGAGGGTTCGAGTCCCTCTCTCGGCACCATTCCCTTTCTTTAATACCAACAGACTACAATGCAGAACAAAGGATCCAGTTCAAAGCAAATGAGTACGTCTAACTCGGTATCAATTCAGTTATTGACCGAGGTGTCTTTGCACGCCTTGTTACATCTAGAATTCAAGAAGTTAGAGTCCAAATCCCAATTATTCGATCTTGCCAAGAAGAACGAGTTACTGGTTCGATGGCTAAAGCCGAAACTAAAAAGCAATAAATACAAAGCGATTAGAAAGCAATTAAAAGCCATGAGCTTGCAAGCAAAGAAATCGCAAGTAGATTTAGAAGATGTTTTATTGCGAGGAGTTGAAGCTAAGCCTGACGTTTCGCAGCCACACTTAGATAGCTATCTATTATTAATTCGTGAGTTGGAAAAGAAACTGGGTACCACAGTACTGTTATCGAGTCCTGAGAAAGTGGATCTCAACCATGATGAGAATGGTTGTTTGCTGTGCGTGCTATCAACGGACCTAAACGCACATTTCGGTACACGTAACCAATTGTTATCAGGAATATCGATTTTATTTAGAGGGACGGTACGTGAAAAGCACCTATTCCTAAAAACGATATATGCCAATGATATCTTTAGCTACCAGATACAATACGAAGACGACAACTTTGTGAGAATTACACTCGAACTTGATAAGTCGTAGTCTCTGTTTAAGAAATAACAAAAAAGCCTGATAAATCAGGCTTTTTTTGTTGGAGTGCGTTAAGAGCTACGTCCTTTTACTTTCTCTCGAAGTGATTGCAACATCACGTAGAACACTGGAACAAGACAGGTACCTACAATAGTGGCCGCAATCATACCGCCCATCACCGCATAACCCAATGAGACGCGACTTGCAGCACCTGCACCGGTTGCGATGACCAGTGGGATTACCCCCAAGATGAACGAGAAGGCTGTCATCAAGACCGCCCGGAAACGCAGTCGCGCGGCCTTTATGGCTGAGTCCGTGATACTCATACCGCTTTCCCTGAGCTGTTTGGCGAACTCTACAATCAGAATCGCGTTCTTACAGGCAAGACCGATTAGCAGTACCAAGCCGATTTGGGTGTATAAGTTAACGTCAGACCCCATTATCCAAATGTAGATAAATGCCCCTAGAATAGCGACAGGAACAGCGAGCATAACCGACACTGGAATCGTCCAGCTTTCATACTGTGCAACTAAGAATAGATAGGTAAAGATAAGTGCCAAGGTAAAGATGAATGGCGCTAAGTTACCTGCTTTCAACTCTTGGTAAGTTTGCCCTGACCATTCATAGGTATAGCCGTTCGGGAAAGTCGTATCTGCGATTCGCTTCACAGCATCAATCGCCTGTCCTGAACTGTAGCCTGGTGCTGGGAATGCGTTGACTTTAACCGCGCTATATAAGTTGAATTGGTTGATGTATTCAGGGCCTAGCTTAGGCTCTACGTTAACCAAGGTATTAAGTGGCACCATAACATCGTATTTGTTTCGGATGTAGAAACGAGCGATGTCTCGGTCTGAATCGCGAAACTCAGTTTCCGCCTGCATGTTCACGCGGAAAACCTTACCAAACCGGTTGAAGTCGTTTACATACATTGAACCAAGCATCGTTTGTAATGTGGTGAAAATACTGCTTAGTTCAACACCTTGTACTTTGGCTTTGTTTCTATCTACGTCGACGAACAGCTGCGGTACATCGGCCTGGAACGTACTAAATGCCGTCGTTAGCTCAGGCTCAGAAGTTGCTTGGATGGACATTGCTCGCATGACACCTGCGAGCTCGGCTGGCGTTCTGCCCAAGGTATCTTGGATATAGAACTCTACACCGGAAACCGTACCTACACCCGGTAACGCTGGTAGGGAGAAACCAGCCGCCGTCGCTTCACTGTATTGCGATAGTGCGGCGTTAGCTCGTCGTACGATCTGCGATTCTACCAAGGATGGATCTTGTCGCTCATCCCAATGAGAAAGAATGACAACCATCAAGCCTGCATTAGACGATACCGCGCCAGAAATAATCGAATAACCACTTGCTGAAATCACATTGGTTACGCCATCCATTTGGTTTAGTTCGTCTACCATTTGAGTCATAACTTCTTTGGTACGGTTGATGGAAGAGCCATTAGGTAATTGCACATCGACGAAGAATGCTTTTTTATCTTCCGTAGGGACAAATCCGGTAGGGAGCGAAGTAGCCAGATAGCCCGTTGCACCGATCAAGGCGACATAGACGACGCCAACGAGCATTAGTTTACGCACCATTCCCGAAACAAAGTTGGTGTACTTTCCGGTTGCCTTCTCAAACAAAACGTTGAATTTGGCATGGAACCCTTTTTCATGCGTTTTTGGTGGCTTAAGTAGTGAAGCACATAGCGCAGGACTGAGTGTTAATGCGTTCACCGAGGAAATTAGAACCGAAATACAAATGGTGATAGAGAACTGCGCGTACATTTGCCCAGTTATACCCGGCATAACTGCGGTTGGCGCGAATACCGCTAGTAGCACCAGAGTGGTAGCAATAACGGGTCCCGTCACCTCCTGCATGGATTTGGTTGTGGCATCGACGGCGTTGAGCCCTTCTTCCTCCATTAAACGAGTGGTGTTTTCTACAACAACGATAGCATCATCTACTACGATACCGATCGCGAGGATCAAGGCGAAGAGCGACACGGTATTGATGCTCATGCCTGTTGCCAGTAGGAATGCAAATGTACCGACTAAAGACACTGGAATAGCGATAGCGGGAACTAAAGTTTGTCGAACATCCTGCAAGAATATATACACAACGAAGATAACCAGTGCTACGGCAATCAACAGAGTTTCAATCATTTCATCGATGGACGTTTCTACGAACTGAGTAGTGTCGTAGAGAACTTTATAGTCCATATCTTCAGGAAATTGCTCGCGCAGGCGGGATAATTCTTCGTGGACACCTTTCGCTACTTCGAGTGCATTTGCGCCACTTGATTGGTAAATGAAAAGTAGTGCAGATGGTTTGTTATCCAGCATCGCTTCCGCATCGTAACTTGCGGCACCAAGCTCAATACGCGCAATATCACTCATATAAACTGCGCTACCATCCGGGTTCGAACGGATGATGATTTGTTCAAACTCTTCTGGGTGGCTCAAGCGACCTTTGGTGGAGAGGGTGTACTGAAATTGTTGATCTCGAGGTACTGGCGCTGCGCCAATACGTCCCGCAGCAACTTGGATATTCTGCTCTTGAATTGAGGCAATGGCCTCTTCTACGGTAACACCTAAACTTGCCATGCGATCGGGGTTGAGCCAGATCCGCATGGAGTAATCCATACCACCGATAATGCTTACTTTAGAGACACCGTTAACACGAGCAAGGTTATCCTTAATATTAATGCCCATGTAGTTGTTTAAAAATAGGTTATCTAGACTTCCATCTGGTGATACCAAGTTAAGCATCATTAAGATGTTTGGGTCTTGTTTCTCAACTTTTACCCCGTTTCGTTGAACTTCTTGGGGAAGCCTAGGCATGGCTTGTTGTACCCGGTTTTGGACGTTAACCTGTGCCATATCGACATTGGTTCCCACCTCAAAGGTAACATTGAGCGAGTAGCTACCATCGTTTGCGCCCTTGGACTCCATGTAAATCATGTTTTCCACCCCGTTGACTTCGGCCTCGATAACCTTAGAAACGGTGTCGGCAACAACCTCAGCACTCGCACCCGGATAGGATGTAGTCACGGAGACCATCGGAGGGGAGATGTTAGGGAATTCTGCCACGGGCAGAGCAGGAATCGACAACAGACCGGACAAAGTCAGGACTATAGAGATAACGAAGGCAAACTTCGGCCTATGTATAAAAAACTTACTAATCATAACTTGTCCTTAAGAGTCGTTTTCATCGAAAGGCTGTACGGTATCCATTTCGTACTCGACTTCAGCGCCTACACGGGCTTTTTGTAACCCTTCAGTTATGACCAGTTCACCTTTCTCTAAGCCTTCTTCTAGCTCCCAGTCAACACCATATCGTTTACCCAAAGTGACGTTTTTACGTTTGACGACGTTTTCCTTACTAACAGTTAATACATAACGACCTTGCTGGTCTTCTTGCACCGCGCGTTGGGGGATGAGCATAACTTCTTGAACTCGTGGAGCTTCGATTATTGCCGTCACGTAAAGTCCGGGCACAATTAGGTGTTCTGTATTGGCAAACTCAGCACGGACAGCCAGAGTACCGGTAGTGGCGTCAACACGGTTATCGATGAAATCTATCATGCCTGTTTCTTCAAACATCGACCCGTCAGGGAATCGCAGTTTTACTGGTAGGTCTTCGATTTTGTATTGATTTTGAGCGTCACGAGCTGCTTTTTGAGCGTTGATAATGACTTTTTCTGGTAACTGGAAGTTGACCCAAATCGGTTCCATTTGTACCAAGTTCACCATTTCGGTTTGTTCAGGAATGATCAAATCACCTGAAAACACTTCTGCACGGCCAATTCTTCCGGCAAATGGCGCATGAATCTTGGTGTAACCCAGTTCAAGTTTGGCATTGTCTAACTCAGCGTTGGCACTCTGTAGCGCTGCTGCATTTTGCAGTTTGGCGGATAATAGATTGTCGTAATCCGCTTGGCTGATGTACTTGTCTTTAATCAATCCTTCGCCACGTTTAAAGTTACGAACTGCTGTGTCATAGGCAGCACGTGATTGAGCCACAAGTGCTTTGGAGGACTTGAGGGCGGCTTCATATTGTTCAGGGTCAATCTCAAACAACAATTGTCCTTCTTCAACCATACTGCCTTCTTCAAAATAGGCTTTTAGTAAGTTGCCTCTTACCTTTGCTTTAAGTTCGATGTCTTGAGTTGCCTCAGTGCGACCCACGAACTCTTCACTTGGTGTGATTTCTTTCATGGTCACTTCGAGAACTTTTACACTGGGCTTGACTGCTGGAGGGGCTTCGATGGTTTTTTCGCAACCTGAAAGGAGGAGAATAGGTAGCGCAACGATGAGTCCTTTAGCGATGACACCATCTGCTTTGGGAAAGTAAGACATAGACAATCCTTGTTTCTGATAATTATATAAAATGTTTATTGTTTGAGTTTAGACCATAAATGACGAATGTCTGTGAAGCATTTGGGAAAATTAATGAATTGAATTAATGGGTTAAGTAGTGTGAACGGAATATGTTGGTCGTGAGGAATTTTTTCAGGTGAAAAAACGCCAACCTGATTGGTGGTTGGCGTGGAAGTGGTTTTGATGGATTAGAAGTTTAACGTTGTTCCGACGTACCAATTACGTGGTGTGACTACATAGCCACGGCGTGTCACATCGTAGTCGTCGAATTGTTCATTGGTGACATTCTTAACGCCAACTCTTAGCCGCCAGTCGTTGTTAACGAAGTAGTTCATACCAAGGTCGGCGGTCACGTAAGATGGACGGTATACGTTATCGTCAACTGAAAGCAAGGTTCTACTTGTGTAGTTAACGCGAGCGAATGTGCTGATTGAATCGACAGGTTCCCAAACCAACCTTGCCATTGCCATGTGATTTGGGCGGTTCTCTAATTCTTCACCGGTAGTTTTGTCTTCCGTAGTAAGGTAGGTGTAGGTGCCGTTCAGACGAAGATTTGCCAAAATATCGTACTCACCGCTGAACTCCGCGCCTTGAATAATCGCTTCATCAATATTCTTGTAGGTATAGACATCTCGACCGCCTACATTATCAACCGGTGTATAGAGACTAAAGAAATGAACAATACTGTGTTATAGGGTGTTAAGGTAGGTTATAAGTGGTTAAAGTCAGTTGGGATAAGGGGTTGGGCTCGAATAGCTTGGCCCCTTTTTATGTTTCGATGAAATTTATGAAATGAGCAATAAATCTGAATCGTAATGTTTTACCCTGTTAAATTGAGCACTAAAGCAAATGGCGAAACGTAGCTTTAAAACTAGTTTAAAGATTTAAATTTTAATCTCCAATGTCTTTAGCAATGTGAACTACTTGGCCGACTACTTTAAACTGGTGTTGTTCTTCCTTTGGTATGTCTAAAGGGCTATAGAAGCTGTTGTCGCTAATTAAGCGCCAGGTGCCTAGCATGCTTTGATAACGCTTAACAAATAGCTCGTCGCCGTTCCTGAAGATATATATATGACCATCCGCTGGTTTGTTTCTGCCTAGGTGTACCACCAACGTGTCATTGTTATGTATCGTTGGCTCCATGCTGTCACCCTTAGCCCAAACGATCGCTAAGTCTTTTTTGTTAAACCCTCTGTACTTCAACCATTTACGTCGAAACGCCAAATGTCTCGTTGGCTCTAGCTGATCAGGGTTTAATGAGCCATGACCCGCAGATACCTGAATTCGATAGCCAGGAATCATAGCGAACTCTTCATTAAATGAACTTTTTAGCTCATCAATTATCGCAGTGAACGCCTCATCATCAAACTCTTTAGAGTTCATTAGGCTGCTGGATGATAAAAAGTTCTTCGTGACTTCAGAATATGACTCAAAAACTTTTACAATAGTGTCCCATCTAGCAGATGTGGCTTTAATATTAGAATGGACTGCGTTATCCAGCATATCAGAAATGCAATCATCGTTTGATAACAGAGCGATGGCACGCTCATCCGTAACAAAACCACCTTCTTCAACTTCTAGAATAGAGCCTTTCCCCGTAAGGATCCAGCCTGCATTTACTCCTGTATTTTCAGCAATTTGTAGAATTTTGGATGCGGTAGGTTCTCCTCCTGATAAATAGCGCTTTAGACCTGATACTGATATTCCTACAAGTTTCGAAAACGAGTTAGGGTTTCCAATACAGTCCACTAAAAACTGAATCCTTGTTTGAATTGAGTCTGTATTTTCAAGTTGTGCCTTATAACTTGAAAGTCTCTTTAAAGTTTTTTCATCTCTCTCCATTTACATCTAACTCTCTGATTTGATTAAAAAAGTCCCTATAGAGTCAAAAACTCAAACTCTAAAGCGCCCATATATACACTTTTTAAAGTTGACAATAAGCTTTTTAGCGTTCATATTAAGTTTGTAAGTTTGCTCTATTGAGTTAATTAGTTGAGTAAAGAGAGAGTATAGAGGCTTTTTATGGATCAGCAAACACACTTCGAGTTCAGAAAAGATAATGGCGATTTAAAAGATGAGTTCATCTTGGCTGCTTTAAAGTCAAACGGTTGGACTTATTCAACCTTAGGTGAGGCTCATGGTTTAGGAAAAACCACTTTGAGGAATGCAATTCGTGCCAACTGGCCTAAAGGTGAAGATATTATTGCCTCAGCACTGGGCGTTACTGCTGACGTTATATGGCCTAGTCGATTTCCTCGCCGTGAAGTTAAGCGAGGTTAATTATGGAATGGTTCTCAGCATCTGAGCTAATAGATATGCCAGCTCTTCCCAATACTGTTCAGGGGATCAATTACAAAGCCAAAACAGAACGTTGGATATCAAGACCTAGATCAGGCCATGGTGGAGGTAAAGAATATCATATTTCTTCATTTGCACCGCTAACTCAAGCTGCCTTATATCGGAAGCAAGGCAAAGTCAAAGTTGGATCCCAACTATTAGATTTGCCTTCTGAAAAGAATCCCAAAACTTACTGCCGTGAGGCTCTTTGGGCTCGTTGGAGTAAAACCAACAACGCTGCTAAAGAGAAAGCTCAACAGGCGCTGCGTACTGTTCAAGCCGTACATGCTTTGCGCAAGAACGGCATCAAATTAATGGACGCATACGAATCTGTTTCAGAAGAGTATGGCGTTGCACTTTCAACACTTCGCCGCAGCTGCGCGAAGGTGAAAGGCATTGATGAATGTGATTGGGCTCCAGCTCTGCTACCCAAGCACTTTGAAGTAGCACAAACCAAGAAGGCAAAACAATTTGCTTATATCACGCCGGATGCGTGGGAGTTCTTCAAGTCGGACTACCTAAGTCTAGAACAGCCCACCATGACAGCCAGCTATGAACGCCTAAAAAATGCCGCTGTGCATCACGGCTGGAAAGTGCCGAGCTTAAAAAGTCTAAGCCGCCGTCTTGAGTTTGAGGTGCCAATCCAACAACGAGTTCTATTACGCGAAGGTGAACATGCACTGCATCAAATGTTCCCACCGCAGGAACGTACCGTCGAAGGGCTTCACGCCTTGGAATGGATTAACGGCGATGGTTACCAACATAACGTTTTTGTTCGTTGGTTCAATGGTGAAATTCTTCGTCCTAAAACGTGGTTCTGGGCAGATGTATACAGTCGAAAAATCGTGGGTTGGCGTTGTGACCTGAGTGAAAACACAGACAGCATTCGCTTGTCACTGATGGATGTTTGCGAGAAATACGGCATTCCTAAAGAGATCACACTGGATAACACCAGAGCTGCTGCCAACAAGTGGATGACAGGCGGCGTACCTAATCGTTATCGCTTCAAGGTTAAAGAGGATGACCCTCTAGGCATTATCCCAATGCTGAATATCAAGTTGCACTGGTCAAGCGTGATTTTGGGCAAAGGTCATGGACAGGCGAAACCTATAGAACGTGCATTTGGTGTGGGTGGCATTGAGGAATACATCGATAAGCATCCCCTTTGTCGAGGTGCCTACACAGGCCCGAATCCTATGGCGAAACCTGACAACTACGGTAGCAAGGCGATTGATGCGGAAGACTTCCTAAACGCAATAGCTCAAGGCGTAGAAATGTATAACGCCAAAGAAAACCGAAATACAGAAATCTGTAAAGGGTTTATGAGCTTTAACCAGGCATTTAATGCCAGCTATGAATCAGCCCCTATTCGTAAAGCGAGTTCTGAACAGCTTCAGATGATGATGTTGCAAGCTGAAGCAGTGCGTGTTTCTCGCCATGGCACGATTTCTCTGGATGCAGGTGGAAGCCTAAAAGGACGCAAGAACCGTTACTACCACGATTCGATGATGAATTACATCGGTCAAAAGCTCGTGGCTCGATTCGACCCTCTCAAGCTGCATGACTCTGTAGAAATTTACACCCTCAACGGTGTGCGAGTTTGTACTGCGGACTGTCTTGAAAAAGTGGGCTTTGGCGATACGCAAGCTGCTCGTGAGCACAAACGTAAACGCACTCAATTTACCAAGGCTAATAAGGCAGCTGCGCTGGCTCAAACAGAAATGGATGCATTGGAAGTCGCCGCCATGATGAAGCCGCTGGAGGAAGAAGTCATCCCTGAGACCAAAGTGGTTGAGCCATTTAGACCAATATCCATCGGTAATACCGCTCAGCAAGTTCAAGTCGATCATGACGAAGAGGAAGACTACGAAAAGAACTTCAGTGAGAGCGTTGCCTACTTGATGGAACAGCGCAAGAAGAACCGCCTTTAAACCGAATTTAAACATCGAACAAACGGAGAATAACTATGACAAGCAACGTCGTCACCCTTGGCAATAGTGAAGCCAAAAGCACAGACACTCTTATGCGAGTCAAAGCGTTGACAGAATCCAAAACGGTTCCTGCTTCACAGATAGCGAAAGAGATCAGCGTTTCACCTGCCACCCTTAGTCAGATTTTAAATGGTTCATACAAAGCTGACCCATCAAAAATGATCGACAAGCTAGAGAACTGGCTGCGCATGCGAGACCAGCGCAATGCCACTCCGAGTGTTAACCCTGGCTTTGTTATGACACAGACCGCGAAACAAATTACTGATGACCTGACCTACGCCCAAGTGACTGAATCCATCGTGGTTATCTTTGGCGCATCCGGTGTGGGGAAATCTGAAACCCTGCGTGAGTACAAACGCAATAACAACAATGTCTGGATGATTACAGCCAGCCCAAGCCGCTCAAGCCTGACAGAGTGCCTTTACGAACTTGCAATGGAACTGGGCATGGATGATGCGCCGCGTAGAAAAGGCCCTTTGTCACGTGTGATTCGAAACCGTCTTATGGGAAGTGAGGGCTTAGTCGTCATCGATGAAGCCGATCACCTTGATTATCCAACGTTGGAAGAGCTGCGCATTCTGCAAGAAGAAACCGGAATCGGCATGGTTTTGGTTGGTAACAATAAAGTCTACACGCAGCTGACGGGTGGACGTCGAAACGAAGATTTCGCGCGTTTGTTCTCTCGCATTGCCAAGAAGCGCGGCATCCACAAAACCAAATTGGCAGACGTTCGCGCCATTGCCGATGCCTGGAATGTCAATGGTGAAGCTGAACGTAGTTTGATGGTGCAAATCAGTGAGCGTCCAGGTGGTCTTCGACTACTCAGCAAAACCCTAAAACTAGCGGCCATGTTTGCTAAAGGCCAAAGCATCAATGAGCAAGTGCTGCGTAAAGCGTTTGCTGAACTAGAAACCAATGAGTGAGGTTTGTTATGGGAATTGAAGCAAAAGTGAAATGCGACAGCAGACATTGTGAAGCCGATATCAGTCTGGAAGTCCATGACTTTTCAACGGCTGAAACTCAATTTTATGACCTTGAAGAACAAGGTTGGTCCATTGACCAAGATGGTGTGGACTTATGCCCTGAGTGCAACCCAAATTTTGATAGTGATAAAGCACGTTATGAACAAGCTTTAAATGTTGCTGAAGAGTTGATTGGTAAGCAGGACTTAAACCCAATGGAAACATCTCTATTAATGAAGCAGCAAACTTCTGTGAGAAATATGAAGCGAAGCAAGGATGGTAATCAATGATGAATCCACATGAAAAACAAATGGCTGTTCTGACCGCACGAGGCCGATTGACCTTAGCTGACTGCTTTATTTTGCGAGTCAATTATGCGCCAGCGATTCCGGTTATAGAGATTACAAACCCGTCACAAAAGCTTATCGACAAAGCGGTAACGGTGATGGAAATGCGCCACGGTACATTGAACAAAATGTTCGTGGCTCGCTTTAACAAGTGCCTTGTTCGTTGGTGGTCTGGAGAGTGTCAGCAATACGTTGGCAACACAGTTATCAACTCACAAGAAAACAAATATGCAAATCCAACTTACCAATAAGAGAAAGAACATGACTAACCAAACCCAACTACCTGAAGGCTTTCGTACTAACGCACAAGGCCACTTAGTACCTGAAAGCCAAATCAAAGAAATCGACAAGTTGCGTGATGATGTTGTGCTGCAAATTGTTGAATCTGCTAAAGCAACTCAAGCAGAGATGGCAACCTTTAAAGGTGAAGCAATGGCTCAAGTTTCGGACTTTGTAGACCTAAGCTCTGCCGAGTTTGATGTGAAATACGGCGGTACAAAAGGCAACGTCACACTGATGTCATTTGATGGCAAATACAAGATCCAACGCTCGATTGGTGAACACCGAGTTTTCGATGAGCGCATTCAGGCTGCAAAAGCAAAAATTGATGAGTGCATTACCCGTTGGTCTGAGGGCTCTAGCGACCAAATTAAGGCGCTGGTTGAGCTGGCATTTCGCGTCAACAAACAAGGTCACATCGATGTCAATCAGGTGCTCTCGTTACGCCAATTAAATATTGATGATCCTGATTGGCTTGAAGCCATGGACGCTATCGCGGACTCAATACGTGTGGTTGGTAAAACCCCATACCTGCGCATCTATGAACGTCATGGTGATGGTCAATACAAACAAATTGCTCTCGATATCGCGAAGCTGTAACGGGGTAACTATGGAAGTACCGACTCGTTATGGACACATCACTGTCACCCGTCATGCGATTGAACGCTGGCGACAAAGGGTTGGACGCAACGAGTGGGATTTGATTGGGGCGGTGCTTAAGGCTCGCCGCCCTACCAAAAACCAACTGCGTCGGATCATGAAACGGGAAGCTGGCTGGCAACCAAAACGAATTCTTGAATGTGAGCATGCCTACTTCCTTCTTAGAAACAACCACATTGTGACCGTTTACGACAAACGGAATGGAGAGCATCACTATGTTTGAATCGAATTTCTATATGGATGCCGCGAACAAAGCTGCCCATGCAGAGAGAACTAGTGCGTTTACTTACGCGGAGCAACTTTGGGAAAGCGCTGCCTATTCTGCGGTGAGCAAACTAAATCGCCACTGGGCACAAGCTAGAGCTGATTTTTGCCGCCGCCAATATGACCTTAGTCAAATCGAAAAACTAAACAAGGAGGTGGTCAATGCTTGACGAACTGCAACGATCATTTATCACACCTCATAGCTTCAGAGCATTAGAGCGCGAAGTCGAAATGGCAGAAGCACTTATTGAGCGCGATGGCACAGCGTTCCCAGATGCCTGCTTTGAAGATGGTTATATCGCAGCGCTGAGATTTGTACTTAACCGTCAAGGTTCAAATGTGAGAGAGGAATTTGAGGGATTGATGGATGAGCTCAAAAACAAAGGTGAAGCGTCCTAAGCAACTAATCAAGTACATCATGGCCCATCGTCGATGCGACCAACAAGAAGCAGAAACATGGGCAGATAAACATTGTGGGGATTGGCGAAATACGCCACTCCCCAGGGCTAAAAGAATTGAATCTATTTCGAGTAATGAGAAGGAGTGGGACTGATGAGTAAGCAAGACAAACCAACACTTGGGCAAATACTAGCAAGTGGTCTAGAGGATATCGTCTCAAAAGAAGACCTACCGCGAATAAGCCAGTCATTAGATGAGCTATTCGAAACGGTTGTTGATGAAGCCTTAAACCAACACAAGGAGATGATTTTTAATGATCTACTTGAAGCTTTTGATGAGCAAATTGGTAAGGAGCAACAAGACCGAAGTATTTGGTTGTGTCGAGGTGACTCTATGGCTATTCGACATGCCAATGGCCGCGTCGATGGTGTTGATACAGGCCGTGCTCTAGTTGAGAACTACTTTGTTTCCAAGGAGCCTGAGAATGAGTAAGTCAATAACTAAAGAAATGTGGAAAGCGATTGAAGAGGAACTATCACGTGGTTGGTTTCTCAGTGTTCGATTTGCCTACATGGGCTATGAAATTTCTGTAACTCGCGTGCGTATCGATGAATCGAAAACATGCCTTCAAGTCTATATCGATGACTTAATCAAAGGAGATTGGATCAGCTTTAAAAATGGTGGCATTGAGTTCAGTGACGATGCACCGAAATGCCTTGCTGATGTTTGGGGACAAAAGAGCAAGTCTAAATATTCCCCTTCTTACAAAAAGAAGTTGGAAAAGATTTATGGAAAACGTCGATTCAAGAAAGAGTTTCCTGATGCAGACGACAAGTACATTTTCTATGTCCCTAATTTCTCTAAAGCTTCTGTCCTTTGTCGCCAGTACAAAAAACTAAAAGGCATCACACTTCTTCAGGCCGAATGTTTGGATGAAGTCGAAGCTTAAGCGAAACAAGCAAGGGGATTCCTTGCTTGTCTGTCTGGTGTGGTTGCCAGGCACTGATGAGCAGCCAATTTTCATCATGAGGAGGGTTTATGTTTGGTGAATACACACCGCTAATGAAGCCTGGTTTATTACAGCGTCGATTAGCAAATGGAAAAGCCATTCTGGATGAGTGCTTAGGGCTTCAAAAGTATTGTCCTCATTGCCAGGAATACTGGCCTCAAGACACCCTTTTTTGGACGCCAGCAACCAGAGAGCCTGATGGCCTTCAGACATGGTGCAAGGCTTGTCAGCTTGAATACAAAAATGCCAAGCGCAAAGCGGCTTAGGAGGGAGTATGTCTAATCTACTCAAATTAATTCAAATCGGTAAGCGTGATCTTGTAATGGATGACGATGTATACCGCGATATGTTGGAGCAAGAAACAGGTCAACGCAGTGCTAAGAACCTGAGCCAGTGGCAACTGAGTAAAGTGCTTGAACGCATGAAAGCGCTAGGCTTCAAACCAAAACATAAATCAACTAAGAACGGGAAACCAAGAGCGCCAGAAGTTGGAAAAATAAAAGCGATTTGGATCACCATGCATAAGCAAGGATTTGTGCGCAATGGAAGTGATGCTGCTATTGATGCTTACGTCCGTCGAATGACTACACGCATGAATGGTCGAGGTATCGAACGAGCAAACTGGCTTAAATCTCATCAAGCGGCTGAAGTGTTGGAGTCTTTAAAGAAATGGCATTACCGATTAATGGCTGAAGCGATCACTTCTAAAGGTGGTCGATTACCCACAAATGACGACTGTACTGGCCCAGCTGGCTACAGCAAGCTAACCATTTTTTATGAAGATAATTACCAAAAAACGGCTTAACATGCCCACGATATGAACCTTGTCATATACTACCAACACCTCGCCAATGCGGGGTGTTTTTGTATTTACGGGAGGGCACAGTGATGAATACTGAAGAGAACGGCGATCTATTTGGCTATGCCAATGTCAGCCTTGAGGAAGTTGAGAAGCTGGCAGATAACGAAGAAGCGCAACGTTGGCCTGAAGCTATGCGCCAGATTTACGCCATGTTCAAAGATGAACTGGTGAAAAGTGAGGCAGATCCGAAGCTTGCCGTTATTCTGTTAAATCGAATCTGTAAGGAGTTCGGTGGTGTTCAATTGTACCTTCCCCGTGGACGACAGCTTGAATCTGAGATTATGAACCTTTCTATTTGGCATGAGTTTAAAGGTGATAACGTGGAAGAGCTGTCACGTAAATACGACAAGAGCATGCAGCATATCTATCGAGTAGTTGCTAAAATGCGCAAACGTGAAATTAAGAATAGACAACCAGATTTGTTTTAAGGAGAAAAAATGACCATATTTGACTTGCTTGTAATGATAATAGTTGGATTTATAACAGCATTCCCAATTTGCCGAATAGCGAAAAATCAGGGAGTAAAGGCTGACTGGTGGGTGATGCTAATATTGATTTTAATACCCGTGATCCAAATACCATATTTATATTGGATAGCTTTTAAGAGGGGGCGATAAGGTACGTTATGATTTACTCATATACTATTAAAATTGGTGTAGAAATATATGTTGTTGAGTTTTGTTACAAAACAAAAACAGCTAATTTTGTCGATGCTTTCCCTGAGTTATATGGTTTAGGATTACAAAATACCTTAGTTTCAACCTATCCAATGGATGTCGGTGATACTATTGATTGGGGTAGAGAAAAAGGTGAGTTTATACGTGCTGAGCAAGTTAGTTCATTCACCAAAACATAGCAATTAATGTTAGTTCCCTCATTATCATAATAAAAAGCACAATCAGAAATAACATCAATTGCTAGTATCTGGTTGTGCTATGAAAACCCTCACATTACATCGTAACTACTTTCCTCATGGCGTCTTCTCTTATCTGTGTGATGAGAACGGAAATGCCATTCTTAAAACTATCGAGCGCCCTTGGAAAAACAACCAAGCGGGCATTTCTTGTATCCCAGAAGGCACTTACGACCTATTGCCTCATAACAGTCCGAAGTTCGGCAAATGCTACGCCTTGGAAGCGCCAACACTTGGTGTGACTCGATACGGCCCTTCGCAACGAACTCACATTCTTATCCATGCTGCAAACCGAGCATCTCAACTCGAAGGATGTATTGCACCAGGTATGGACTTTGGTGTGGTCAATGATGATTGGGCGGTGATTAATTCCCGTACTGCCTTCGACTATTTGATGGC
Organism: Vibrio sp. McD22-P3; assembly: GCF_021568915.1. Taxonomy (NCBI): domain Bacteria; kingdom Pseudomonadati; phylum Pseudomonadota; class Gammaproteobacteria; order Vibrionales; family Vibrionaceae; genus Vibrio; species Vibrio sp. McD22-P3. The sequence goes on along the minus strand of NZ_JAKGTN010000007.1, from coordinate 54,056 downwards.
TCACCTTGGTGGTGAAAAAGCCAAGCTTGTTATTCGTCGAGCGTAACCATGGGCCGCAATTGGGAATACTCAAAACAACAGGGGCGCAAGATGCGCCTCGATGCTGAAATGCAAGCGTTCAAACATGACGTTCCTGTCTCAAGTGTTCCCCCACTATTTAGCCACGATGCCACCATGCAAAGTTATTTCGAAAAGGCGTGGACTCGTGTTTCTCAAAATGAAATCAACCGTCACCTTGGTTTAGCCAAAACGCCGGAAGGCAATGACTTGGTCTCAAAAATTAGGAGCTTTAGAGAATGTCACTTTCACTCATCGCGAGGGTAGCCTCGCTCGCAATGGAATATGGCCCTGCGGCTATCCGTGGTATCTCATCGATGTTTGGTGGAAGTGAAACCGCCGACAAGGTAGCCGATGCGGTTGAAAAAGCCGATGCCATGTTTGGTGCCACGAAGGAACAAAAAGAGATGGCAGTGACTCGTCAATTACAAGCCCTGCCGCCAGAGTCCTTAGTGGAGCTTGAGAAGATCAAAGTCGAGCTGGAAAAACAAAAGACCCGCCGTATGGAGTTAGAGCTTGATGATAAGCAAGCCGAGCACCATGAGACTCAAACCACTATCCGCGCTGGTGACAGTGCTGAAGATGAATATGTTCGTCACACTCGACCTTGGGGTTGCCGCCTTAGCCTTTATGCTGCGATTGCTTACATCTTTCTGTTCGAAGTCTTAGAGGCGTTTAGTAAAGGCACAGGTGCGAACTGGGAAATTGCGGCTGGATTAATGGCCCCGTTCCTCACCTATCTTGGCTGGCGAAGCGCAGATAAGCGTGGAATGACGCCAGGCACAGGCTCTATGGTCAGTGATGCACTTAAGGCGGTAAAGCGTAAATGACAGACCAGTTTGATAAAGCCCAAGAGCTTGAAACCACTTTCAGAGAAAAAGCGATCGCTCATCATCGAAGCCGCCAAACAGAGCAGCCAGACGAAGATGAGCATGGGAATCGATATTGTCTGAGCTGTGGTGGGGAAATTCCACCACAAAGAATTAAAGCGATACCCAATGCGGTTCGCTGCGTCAGTTGTCAATCACTAAGGGAGCCAGTGTATGGAGTGGCTTAAGGAATATTGGGCTTTGATTTGGGCGGCGGTGCTGACGTTATCGCAGATTGCCAACATGCTGTTGACAAAAACGTTCGCCCGAAAAGAAGACCTTGAAAAAGTGAGGCGCGACGTGGATGAACTACAAGCGAAAATTGACCAGTTACCTACGGATGAAGAAGTGAATCGCCTTCGTCTGGAACTGTCGGAAATGCGAGGTGAGCTGAAGGAGCTTAGAGCTGAGCTTAAGCCCATCAATCACCTTTCTCAACTGCTTTTAGAACAACGTTTAAATGACGATAAATAGGAAGTTATATGGCCTTTAAAGACTTATTAGAAGAAGACCAACGTCTTCTCATTCTGCGTTCTTTATTTGAGATGACGGGATACGATGCCAATGAATCTATTCTTGATTCCATCCTAGATACCTATGGTCATAAAGTGAGTCGTGATCAGGTTCGTACACATCTCCATTGGTTAGAAGAGCAAAGACTCATTACATTACGTAATGTCTCTGATTGTCTGATTGCCACTTTAACCGCTCGCGGTGAAGATGTTGCCACGGGTCAATCTATTGTTCCTGGCGTCAAGCGTCCACGCGCACGTTAAGGAGAGCGGTATGGTTAGACGTAAACGCACCTTATCTAAAATTGATTTGCTTCCTGAAGATATTCGCCAGTCTCTTAATATTTGGCTTCGTGGCGGGTCGATGTCACAGACAGATGCTCTTGCGGCTATTCATGAATTAATTGATGAAGCAGGGTTGCCTGAGAATGCTAAACCAAGCTACACATCGTTAAATCGCTATGCAAGAAGAATGGAAGACATTGGTGCGCGTCTCCGCCAGTCTCGTGAAGTAGCAGAAGTGTGGGTATCTAAATTAGGGGAAGCACCAACATCAGACGTTGGTCGGCTATTGCAAGAATTCGTCCGAACGATGGCGGTAGAAACTTCAGTTAAGCTCATGGAAAACGCAGACAAAGACGATGAGATTATTCCGCCAAAAGCACTGAATCAGCTAGCGTTGGTTGTACAGCGTATCGAGCAGGCATCAATGATGAGCCTAAAAGTGGAAAAAGAAATTCGTGAAGCCTTTGCACAAGAAGCTGCCGAACAAGCGGAGAAGATTGTGAAGCAAGCAGGTATCACGGCCAAGACCGCAGAAGATATTAAGAAACAAATATTGGGGATCGCATAATGAAACAGCCAGACATACTCAAATTCTTCAAGTATGAACATCTTCCTTTAAAGCTTCAGCGAATCAGCAAGCCATTCAGTGATATGGCCCACCTCATTGTCAACGAGCTTCCAGAAAACGAAGAGAGCCTTGTGGCACTTCGCAAATTGCTGGAAGCAAAAGATGCTGCCGTTCGTGCGCTAGTGGAGTAGACATGGAGCTTCCTCTTTGGCTGATTTACTTCTTTTTGATTTGCCTTGCTGCTACAGCAGGGCTGTTTGTTTGGTCGGTTGGCATCATTTACCAACTGTTTATGGAGGTAGAGAGTAATCGTGATGAATACTGAGAAGTACGATGAAAACGATGTGTTGCTTCCCTACCAGAAACGATGGGTAGCGGATGAATCACCATTAAAGATAGGTGAGAAAAGCCGACGAACAGGTATCACCTGGGCAGAAGCGTCTGATGCGTCATTGACCGCTTCAAAGTCTCGAAGCGCAGGGGGGACAAACCATTTCTATGTGGGCTCAAACAAAGAGATGGCTCGTGAATTTATTGATGCAGTGGCAATGTGGGCCAAAGCATTCAATTACGCGGCCAGCGATGTACAGGAAGAAGTGTTTCTCGATCAAGATGGTGACAAAGAAATCCTTACCTTTGTGGTTAACTTTGGCTCTGGGTTTAAGGTACAGGCATTATCAAGCAATCCTTCTAACTTACGTGGTATGCAAGGCAATGTGACCATTGATGAAGCCGCGTTTCATGAAAGGCTGGCAGAAGTATTAAAAGCCGCACTGGCTTTGACTATGTGGGGCGCAAAGGTGCGCCTTATCTCTACCCACAACGGTATAGAAAACCTTTTCAATCAACTCATCATTGATAGCCGAGCAGGTAAGAAACGCTATTCCATCCATACTATTACGCTTGATGATGCGTGCCGAGATGGACTTTACAAGCGTATCTGTCAGGTTAAAGGGATGACCTGGAGCATCGATGCTGAAGAGAAATGGAAGTCAGACTTGTTGCGAGATACCGCCACGGAAGAGGACGCCCTGGAAGAGTATTTCTGTGTCCCTAAAAATGGCGGTGGAGCTTACATTAGCCGCAGTCTTCGCGAACGTGCGGCAAGTTTAGAAAGCGCTAAGGTGGTTCGCTTTACTGGTTCGATAGCCTTTAACTGCGCAGGTGAAGCTGAGCGCATGCGTGAGATGCAAGAGTGGCTGGTTGAAAACGTTGGCCCCTTAGTCAAAGCCTTACCTAGTCACCTACGTCATTCACTGGGTGAAGACTTCGCACGTAGTGGTGATTTAACGGTCTTTGCTCCGGTGACCGTTGAGGACGATACCCGCCGCACGGTTCCGTTCTTAGTCGAGCTGGCGAACGTACCATTTAAGCAGCAAGAGCAAGCTCTTTACTATATCTGTGATCGCCTTCCTCGTCGTGATGGTATTTTTCTCGATGCACGAGGTAACGGTCAATATCTCGCAGAACAAGCGCATTACAAGTACGGGGAAGAAGTTCAGGAAGTCATGCTCTCTGTCGCTTACTACCGTGAGAACATGCCAAGGTTCAAAGCGGCCTTTGAAGATGATGAGATCAAGCTGCCAAAACATGAAGATGTGATCACCGACCTGGGGCAAATCCAAATCTATCGTGGTGTGCCTGGTATTGATGACACACGCACCACAGGCAGTGATGGCAACAAGCGACATGGTGATAGTGCGATTGCGATTTTCCTTGGATTCTTAGCCTCTAAAGCTGATCTCACTCGCTATGAACTACACACCATTAAAGCCAGTGGTGATGAAACGCACCGCTCTTTCTATGCTACCGCAGAAGAAAACAACCGATTTGATGATATGCCACACCAAGACTTGCGTGGTAAAGGAATTCGATTATGAAGCGCGATGAAATGGAAAAAGCTAAACGCCTAGCGCGCCGACATGCAAGGCAAGCATTACAGGAGCAAGTGCTCCACACTCCAAAAGATATGAATGTATTTGAGAAAGCTGCCTACGAATTAGAGTTGTACCGCTGGGCAGATAAGGTAGTAGATTATGATTCTTGATTCCAAAGGCAACCCAATTAAGCCAGATAAGAACGTCCTTGCGGAAGACATCGCCAAGGCATACACCACGAGTATTCGTAACCCAAGACCTGCCAGTGTTGCCAACAGCATCAACCCTCAACGTTTGGCGGGATTGCTAAGAAGTGTTATCGATGGCAACAATCCTGAAGATTACATGACATTGGCCGAAGAGATGGAAGAGCGTGATTTGCACTATGCGGCGCAGCTGCGCACACGCAAGTTAGCCGTTGCGGCCATTGCACCGACTGTTGTTGCTGCCAGTGAGGACAAAGCCGATTTGGAGATGGCCGAACGTGTTCGCACCATTATGGATGATGACCAAATTCCAGAGCTGTTTTTTGATCTGCTTGATGGTTTAGGCAAAGGGTTATCGGTGGTGCAAATCCTCTGGGATACCAAAGCGACCCCATGGAAACCAGAAGACTATAAGTGGGTAGACCCACGTTACCTGCGCCAGGACAGTGACACGCTACAAGAAATTTTACTCATCAGTAATGATGCCCCAAGCGGTGAGCCATTAGAGCCTTACAAGTTTATGGTGCATACCCCTCGCTCCAAATCTGGCAGCGTTTGGCGCAATGGTCTAGCGCGTTTAGTAGCAGTGATGTACATGCTCAAGTCATTTACCGTGCGTGATTGGTGGGCATTTGCAGAGGTGTTTGGTATCCCTGTTCGCGTGGGTAAGTATGGGCCTAACGCCAGCTCTGACGACATCAGTACCTTAGTCAATGCGATTGGGCGCATTGCCAGTGATGCAGGTGCAGTGATCCCCGAATCGATGAAGCTGGAGCTGATTGAGACGGCGAAAGGCAATGGGGGTACCACCCTATTTGAAAATATGGCCCGTTGGTGTGATGAGCAAATCAGTAAAGCGGTCTTAGGTCAAACCATGACGGCAGATAATGGCAGCTCTCAATCTCAGGCTAATGTGCATAATGAAGTGCGTATGGACATTGCTGAGTGGGATGCCCGTCAGCTCCAGTCCTGTATCAATGAATATTTAGTTAAGCCTTACATTATCCTAAATTGGGGTGTACAAACGCACTACCCTAAAGTGCGTATCAAAATTCCTCAACCAGAAGATTTGAAGATGCTGGTTGATAGCATTACGCCTTTGATTGATCGCGGTTTGAAAATCTCTGCATCGAGCGTTCGTGAGAAGTTTGGTTTATCAGAGCCCGATGAGAATGAAGAAGTGCTGATGCCTACTTCAGCAATCCTAGCGCAAACCATGCCAGCAGCCATGAACAGCCAGCGTAGCCGACTGGCGATAAACCGTGTCAGTAAAACGGCAGACGCTGAGATGAACGAGTTAACCGATGAAGCCATGGATGAGTGGGTGGAAGTCGGTGCCGAGTTTATGAATCCCATTATTAAGTTGGCGTCAGAGTCAGACAGCTATGAGACATTCTTAGCCCAGCTGCCAAGCCTACAAGATGAATTAGGCGCAGAGCAGTTCACTGAGCAGATGGCGCAGTTTATGTTCCAGATGCGCGGCTATGGGGACGCCAAAGATGCCTAAAGACATTGTGCCCAAAGAGTCGCTGGAGTGGTTCAAAGCGAAAGGCATTGAACCAGGCTTTGATTATCGTGACGTATGGAATGAAGAGCATGCGAATGCTTTCACCGTCGCTAAGATGCTCAATGCTGACTTGCTGGTTGATGTAAAGGCCATCGTTGAAGAGGCCATTGAACAAGGACAGACGTTCGAGCAGTTTCGGGATGTGCTCAAGCCTTTACTGGTTGAGTCTGGTTGGTGGGGAATTCAAATCATGAATGATCCATTGACCCAAGAATCCAAGCCAGTTCAATTGGGCAGTGAAGGTCGGATACGTACCATTTACAACACCAATATGCGCACGGCTCGTGCAGCAGGCCAATGGGAACGCATTGGACGAACCAAACGCGCGATGCCCTATTTGCTCTATCAGCTTGGCCCTTCCATGGAGCATCGTGTTGATCACGTGAGATGGAAAGACACACTACTGCCTGTGGATGATTCATGGTGGAACCAGCACATGCCACCGAACGGTTGGGGATGTAAATGCTGGATACGGCAAGTTTCTCAATTTGAGGCTGACAAGCTGATCGCCTCCGGTAACGTCTCGACCACTGCACCAGAGGATGGCTCCAAGCAGTGGGTAAACAAGCGAACGGGGGAAGTAGAAGTCTTGCCAGAAGGGATTGAGCCAGGTTGGAATTACAATCCTGGTAAAGCCCGTCAGGAAGCGATGCAAGCTGACCTTACAAAGAAAGAAGCGAAAATGCGCCAAACGCTCTCTAATGGCTCTTAGTGCCTTTACGGCTGCAATGACTCGCCTTAAAATCTTCTAATCAATCTGGAGCAATTTAAACAGGGTTTAAACATGGTTTGGTGATGTGTTTTAGCTCTGTTTGTTCCTCTGTGCTTGCCAAGCCGCAATTTTTCGGTACTCTTTAAAACCTTACCAAGGCTTTTTTGCCAATCACAATATCCTTTCAATAGAGCAACTGAGGTTAATTTAGCTTGGTTGCTTTTTTTTCGCATTCTTAACTCCACGAAACGAGTTCATACCAGCCCATCCAAAGCAAGGAGGTTGTTATGTAGTTCTGATTTTTGGAGCGAGCAATGAAGAAAACCTATCTAGCTGTGTGCTTTAACCTTTCACAAACGGTGATTGACGGTTTAGGCAATGAGCAAGAAACCAACACCGTTTGGATTCCAATGATCCCTGCTGGAGAAGCCAAAGGCCGAGATGGCCGCACTTGGATGAACAGCAATCCTGACGGCATCGTTGACGCTTTCAATGCCAAGCTGCCTTTTGATGTGGAACACGCCACGGAAATCAAAGCCCCTGAAGGTGAAGAAGCCGGTGCTTATGGCTGGATTCTCGCCCTTGAAAACCGTGATGGTGAAATCTGGGCTGAAGTGGAATGGAATTACCAAGGCCGCTGGCTCATCGAAGACAAGCGTTACCTTTATTACTCCCCTGCCTTTCATTACGACTCTGATGGCGTCATCACTGCGATGAGCAGTGCTGGCCTGACGAACAAACCTAATTTTTATGTGCCAGCCCTTAATCGAGAAGAGGACGAAATCATGAAGCTTCCAAAGCTTATTCGAGAGGCGCTAGGTCTTGGTGAAGACGCAACCGAGCAAGATGCTTTGGTGGCGATCAACTCTGTCAAGGCTGAGCGTGATGTTGCCCTAAACCGCAAGCAACAGCCCGACCTTAATAAGTATGTTCCTAAAGAAACGTACGAAATTGCGCTGAACCGCGCAACCAAAGCGGAAGGTGAGCTGGCTGATATTGCCAATCAGGAAATTGACGCTCTGGTTCAGTCTGCGGTGGACGAAGGCAAAGTGGCCCCTGCGAACAAAGAGATGTACATCGGCCTTTGCCGTACTGAAGATGGCATTGAGCAGTTCAAGCAGTTTGTGGCGACTGCACCAGCGATTGCGACCAACACGCAAAAGCAACCACCAAAAGATAAAGATGGCAATGTGAAGCTCGAAGAGCACGAAGTTGCTACCTGCCGCAAGATGGGTATTTCTCAAGAAGATTACCTGAAGCAAAAAGAAATGCTGAGTCAAGGAGAATAATCAATGGCTACTGAAGCACAAATCCTAGAGGCGCTCTTTGTCTCAATGTCTACGGCCTACACGCAAGGCGTGAATGCGGCCACGCCACAATGGAATAAAGTGGCAACCGAAGTGCCCAGTGCAGGTGCCGCAAACTATTACGGTTGGCTAAAAGACTTACCTGGTATCAAAGAATGGGTGGGTGATCGTCAATTGGCGGATATCGGCAAACATGGTTACTCCATCGAGAACAAAACGTGGGAAAGCTCAATTGCGGTTAAACGTGAAGATGTGGAAGACGACCAAATTGGTATGTATTCCGTTATTGCACGTAAGTACGGCGAAGATGTTACTTACTTCCCAGATACGCTGGTCTACAAGCTGCTTTCAGATGGCTTTACAACCTTGTGTTATGACGGTCAGAACTTCTTTGATAATGACCACCCGTTAGAAACCACGCCAGCAAGCACCTTCTCTAATGTGGTTGGTGATCCTACAACAGACACTGGTGAAGCTTGGTTCCTGCTGGATACCTCCAAGGTTATCAAGCCAGTGGTCTATCAGAACCGCCGCGCGTTCAACTTCAAAAATATGAACCCAAGCGAAGAGTATACCTGGTTCAACAATAAGCTGGCGGCAGGTGTCGATGGCCGCTGCAACGTGGGCTACTCCTTCCCTCAGCTGGCAATTGGTTCTAAAGCCGCACTGAACGAAGCGAACTATGCCCTGGCTAAAAAGCAGTTGCTCGAAATGATGCGTGCTAACGGCACTCGTTTAGGCACTCGCGCAACAACGTTGGTGGTTGGCCCAGCTAATGAAGCCGCTGCTAAGAAGTTGATTAGCCGCATGCTGATTGATGGTGGTGATTCCAACATCTACTACAACGACGTTGAAATTGTTGTGAGCACAGAAGTCGAGTAATCGATAAAGCGTAAAGGCTTATCAGCCGTAAGGCGATGACGGGCTGGCGGTGAACATTCACCGCCACGCTATAGCGGAGAACATCATGACCACAAGAGTTGAACTAAACCCTGATACCTGGACGGAGATTTCAAGTGCTGCCGCTGGGTATATGGATAACGAAGGTCAGAGCATCGTGAAGTATCGCGTTGAAGATGCGCCCCCTTCAGATGCTGAGACATGGGGACATAAGCTTGATCTTGAAAAAGGCATTGGTTGGTCACGTGCTGTTGCCAAACCTATTTTTGGCCGCACCGTGACTCAAAAAGGCTTCGTCATTGTGACTGAGGGGTAAGTATGTTTTTCGAGGGCCCACCACTCATTGCGCAGAGCGCACCGCCAGCACCAGAGTCTGTATTGCTTATGCGTGCTAGTTATGTGACTCAAGATGCAAACGATCTAAAACAAACACTGGCTGCCAACAATACACCTGAGACTATCCAGTTCAATCAGATCCCTTTGGCCTCCCCAGACTTAACACTGGATTTAGCCACTGGAGAAGTCACTGCATTGAAGGATTTCAATGGGATGGCAAGCCTGAATGTCTCAATTCTTCGTGAGCTTTCCGGTGCTGGAAACACTGACTGGGGCATGTTTATTGAAGTTTTTGATACGGGAAGCAGTCAATGGGTGCCTTATGAAGGCAGTTTGCGCCCTATTACGTTGGACAGTCAATCAACCAATGAGAAGCGTTCTGTTGATTATTCAGTCTCTGTATCGGTTCTTGCTGGTCAGAAGTTCCGATGGCGTCACTCAACCAGTGATGCAAGCCGAACGGTCTCGATTGTTTCATTTGCTGCTGTTAATGGGTTGCCAGCATCAGCAGGTGTGATCATGAGTTTCTGGGGCATTAAGCCTTAATTAAATCGTGTTTAAAAGGAGTTCACTGTGAGTGGAACTAAAAACGCAACTACCCAAAAAAAACCTCGCGCCGCAAAACCTGCCGATGGAGACGCTGCTGCATCAATGGATGCAGATAAAGCCAAGGCAGCAGAGGAAGCCAAACAGAAAGCGTTAGACGAAGCAGAAGCAAAGTCAGCGGCGGAGGCTAAGGCTAAGCAAGATAAAGACAATGCTGATGCAGAAGCTTTATCAACCAAAGAGCCTGCGAATAGGCAGGATAGTCCACAGCCTGAATCTGACTCGTCGAAACCTGAAGAGGTGGAGAGTGACAAGCCGGAGCAACCTGCGTCGATGGCGGATTCAGACACAACTAAAGAAGGAGCATCGAAATATGACGCATTGGATTCAGAGAAAGTTACTGATGGTGATATTGGGGAGCATGTTGATGTGCTCGGTATTCTTGGTGCCTTTAAAGTTCGCGCTAAATCAGATCAAGGTTTTTGGCGCAGTGGTGTTAAGTTCCGTCGCCTTCAAGAAACCGTGGTGCTCGTGGTTGATGAAGAACCGAAAGATCAACCTGAAATCTTGGCTGCGGAAGATATCGACCCTGAGTTTGTGGTCTTTATGTCTACGGAAAAAGCTCAACGCGTGCACCGTGAACCCAACCTGGTTATTGAGGACGTCGAGTTAGAAGACGTCATCGACATCAAACAGTAAGCGAGTGAACCAAGATGGCAATCTATGCAACCAAACAAGACCTGATTGACCGTGATGAGCAGATGCTGTGGAACTTCGCGGTAGACCGTGACACAGGCGAACTCAACGACACCTGGATTAATCAGGCGTTAGACCAGGCTGATGAAGAAATTGACTCGTTCCTTGGTCGTCGTTATGTGCTGCCTTTGCCAACAGTGCCAGGCATGTTGAACAAGATTGCCATCACTATTGCGTTCTACTGGCTCGCTGACCGTGATCAACAAGCCACTAACCTTCTGGAAGAGCGTTACAAAATGCAATTGACCACTTTACGTGAGATTGCAGATGGCAAACGTGAACTTGGCCTACCAACGATTGAAGCCCCAGAAGAAAGCAGCGTGGGAAAAGTTGAGCTGATTCAAGAGAACGAACGCCAGTTTACCCGCAACAGCTTAAAAGGGGTGTTGTGATGAGTGCCAGTATTCAGGTGAGCGGAACACAGGAGCTTGAGCGTTACCAGCAACTCATTGACACGCTGGGTAACCCTAAACACAAGGCAGAGCTACTTGATTCACTGGGTGCGGTAGTCGAGAGCCAAACACGGAGACGCATTGCAGATGAAAAAACCTCACCGGATGGTCGTGCTTGGCCTGATTGGTCTGATGGTTATGCCAAGACACGGCATGGCAATCAGTCATTACTCCAGGGTGAAGGCGACTTGCTTGATTCGATTCAGTTCATCGTGGAGCGAAATCAAGTTCGAATTGGATCGCCCTTACCTTACTCAAGAGTTCCTCAAGATGGATTTTCAGGTGCGGTTCAAGTGGCTGCGCATACGCGCCTTGTCACACAAGCGTTCGGCAAAGCTTTGGCATTTCCAGTTTATCAATCGGTCAACGCATTCACTCGCATGATGAACATTCCACAGCGTGACTACCTTGGTCTTAGTCGAGACAACCAGACCGAAATCTACGCCGTGATTGGGGATTTTTGGCGTGAGCTGATGCAATAAGAGGATGGCTGAAATGACAACAAGACCCGACTTTAACACCATTGGCTCCACTGTGTGGGCCTGCAATGAAATCGTGAATTACCTGAAGCCTACATTGGAAGGTGGACAAAGGGAAATAGGTAAGGTTCAAACGGTAGAGCGCCATATAGGCCAATTCGATACGCCAGCCGATGTTAAACGCTGGCTATCAAATCGAGATGGCGGCGTTCGCATTGCTGCACTCAGAGTAGCGGAATACGACACCGTAGGTAATCGCCTGATTGGCAATGTCAATTTCGTTGCTTACATCTTTACCGCAGCCCAATACGGCTATGAGAAAGATACCCGTGCAGAAGTCATTACTGGAAGCTTAGTGCGAGCTCTGCTTGATAGAAGTGCACTTCCGAGCGCTTATAGCAAAGCAATGAATGTTCGCAGTGACAACCTTTACAACGGGAAAATTGATGAGCTTGGTGTTGCTATATGGTCTGTCACTTGGTCACAGCAGTGGTACTTGGATGAAGAGATTGATCTGAGTAAGTTGGATGACTTCTTAACCTTTGGTCTGAAAGGTGAAGTTGCAGAGGGCGCTCCCACGATTGAAGGTGAAGTGCCTCTACCTCAATAGTCATTAAGTTTTTAACGTTAACAACCATAGGACGTAAACCATGTCGTTAGGAAAGAAACTGATTTTCTTGAAACCGAAAAAGACCGAAGTGCCAGTGCGCAAGCCAGAGGGTGGTTTCCTGGCAGAAGGTGGTGAAGATGTCGAACGCAGTGCTTATTGGCTGCGCCGCATTAAAGATGGCGATGTTCTTCAACCCTCTGATGAAGAAGTCGAAGCCATCAAAAAAGCCCGTGCTGACGAGAAAGCCAAGCAACTCGAACAGCAGAAAAAAGCGGCAAAAGCCAAACCACAAACAGATAAAGGAGAATAAGCATGTCATTAGGCTCAATTCCTAACGATATTCGAGTCCCCCTCGTGTATATCGAGATCGATAACAGCCAGGCTCTGACCGGAACAGCTGCCCTTGCGCAGAAAGTGTTAGTGCTTGGTCAACAGCTTGCCAGTGGCAGCGCTACACCATTGACACTCAATCGCATCACAACCAGTGAAAGCCAAATGGACGACCTGTATGGCAAGGGTTCAATGATGGCATTAGAGCTGAAGAAGTTTCGCAAGAACAATCAGTTCACTGATGTGTACGCACTTGGCGTTGCAGACCTAGCCGCTACCGCAGCAAAAGGGGAAATCTCCGTTACCACCACAACGGTGAAGGCAGGTGTGATCTACTTACTGATTGCAGGTGAAAGTGTGCAAGTGACGGTTAAAGATACCGATGATGCAGATTCAATTGCGACGGCCATCATTGCGAAAGTCACGGCAAACGAAAACTTACCTGTTACCGCTGCGCTGAAATCGGGTGAAACCTCAATCGTTGAGTTGACTTGTAAATGGACAGGTATCACGGGTAACGACATTGATATCCGTTACAACTATTACGATGGTGAAGTGCTTCCTGGTGGTGTCACGCTTGCGGTGACCGCCATGGCAACGGGCGCAGGAACGCCAGATATGAGTGCGGTTATCGCTGCCATTCCGAACGAATGGTACAACCATATAGTGATGCCGTTTAATGATACCCAGTCGATGAATGACTTGCGTGATGAGCTTGTCAGTCGTTGGGGGCCACTCAAGATGATTGAAGGTATTGCCTATACTGCGTTCCGTGGCACGTTTGCCGAAACTGGCGCATTTGGTCAGGCTCGCAATGACTTTTTATTTACCTGTATGGGCACCAACGATGCGCCTCAGTCTCCGTGGGAATGGGCAGCGGCTTACGCTGGCCGTGCTTCCTACTCTTTGGGTATTGACCCAGCACGCCCACTCCAGACGTTGGTATTAACGAGCTTGTTACCGCCAGCCAAGACCACACAGTGGGATATGACAGAACGTAACCTGCTACTTCACGATGGTATTGCGACCTACATGGTGACCGCTGGCAATGAAGTAGCTATTGAGCGTGAAGTTTCGATGTATCGAGAGAATAGCTTTGGCGACCCAGACCCAAGTTACCTTGATATTACAACGCCAGCGACCTTGGGGTACTTGCGTTATTCGCTGCGCACCTTAGTCACGAACCGTTTTCCTCGCCATAAACTGGCAAATGATGATGTGCTTGATCGCCTTGACCCAGGACAACCTGTGGTGACGCCTAAAATCATGCGCAACACCATTTTGGAGTTGGCAAATGATGACTGGGTTCCAGCTGGTCTCATGGAAGATTTTGATGGTTTCAAAGAAACCCTTGAGGTGTACCGAGACACCAGTGACCAGAACCGCCTGAACTGTGTGTTCAAGCCTGACATTGTTAACCAGTTCCGAGTCTTCGCGGCACTGATGCAGTTCAAACTTTAATAGGGAGTACGCACCATGGGACAAATCCTTGGTCAAGTTGTTATTCGAGCGAATAGCAAACAATTAAAAACAAAGAAGGGGTCGAATCTGAACCCTGGTGGCTTCAATCATGTTTCGCACTCTGGGCCAAACCGTATTTGGGGTAAATCAAAAGAGTTCGTGCCTTCTACGGTAGCAGTGGTCATTGCGGCAGATGAAGATGTCGATGTGGTGGAGATCAACAATATCACCGATGCCACGTTAACCTGGGAAGGTGATAACGGCGTGGACTATATGATCACTGGTGCGTCCCCCCAAGCGCCGTTTCAGTTGAGTGACTCCGGTGAGATTACGGGCACATTTGAAGGTAACCCAGCGGAGAAAATCTAATGGCAGTTCTTACTTTTGAACTTAAGGATGGCCTTAAATCGGGAGATAACACTGGATATGAAGTTGGCCTTCGAGAGCTCACTCCGAGAGATGTTTTTGACGCTCAATTGGCTTCTGAAAAGTTAGGGTTGATTGAGGGCCGTCCATACGCTTACACCAGTAATGTTCAAATGGGGATGGAATTACTGTGTCGTCAAGTGGAATTTATCGGGAAGATCCAAGGCCCATTCTCTGCAAAAGAATTGCTGAGATTGTCACAAGAGGATTTTAACCTTATCCAGTCAAAAGCTTCTGAGCTAGATGATGCAATGGTTCCAGAAGAAGTAACGGAGGCTCTCGAATCGCGGGGGCGACCTGAAATCGCTGACTAAACCGCTTAGAACCTTGCTCCTTAATATGGGAGCAAGGTATCCAGTCAGCGATTTAAAAGTCCTTCCTATCCGTCATATTTTTGAAATGCTACCGCCGCTTATCGAAGGAAAAGAGCATGGCTAAAAAACTTGAAACCGATATTGTTCTGAATTTGCAGGGCAATCTAGCCTCTAAAGCAAGTAAATACTCGCAATCAATATCCACTCTTGGGAAAAAAAGCCAAAGCGCATTCAATATGATGGAACAATCAGCTAAATCGGCAAGTAAAGGTATCGATACTTTTGGTAACCGTACTGTTCTTGGTGCGGGAGCAGTGGCTTTTGCATTTGAAAGAACATTTATTAAAACGGCTGCTGAGTTTGAACGTTATCAAGTAATGCTCAATAAGCTGCAAGGTTCAGAAGAAGGAGGAGCGAAAGCTTTAGAATGGATTGAAGACTTTACTCAAAACACCCCCTACGCAGTAAACGAAGTCACTCAGTCATTCGTAAAGCTTAAAGCTTTTGGCCTCGATCCTATGGATGGCACGATGCAAGCTATTGCCGACCAAGCCGCAATGATGGGTGGGACAGCTGAATCAGTAGATGGTATAGCGACAGCTCTTGGTCAAGCATGGACGAAAGGAAAGCTACAGGGTGAAGAAGCTCTTCAGATGTTGGAGCGTGGCGTTCCGGTTTGGGACTACCTTGTGCAGGCTAGTAAAGACCTAGGTAAAAATAACGGGCTCGGATATACGGCTGCGCAATTACAAGATATGGCAAGCAAGGGCCAGCTTACCCGAAACGCTATTAAAGATCTCATAGACCAAATGGGTAAATCTTCACAAGGTGCGGCTAAAAAGCAGATGGAGACATGGAACGGTATGATTTCCAACATGGGCGATCACTGGTCTGTTTTCCAAAAAGACGTAATGGAAAGCGGTGCGTTCGATGTATTAAAAGATGAGCTTGGTACTTTCCTTTCAATGCTTGATGAGATGAAAGAAACGGGTGAGTACGATGAACTTGTACAAACAGTAGGTAAAGATCTCGTTGAGGCTTTTAGAGCTGCTGCTGAGTTTGCTGGTGCCGTAAAGGAAGTTGGTCAAGAATTACTTCCAGTGCTGCGAGCCATTGGGAATGGCGCTTCAGCAATTAGCGATGCAGTTGGCGGATATGGCAACTTAGCTAAGATTTTAGCTTCAGTTTACGCCTTGAATAAAGCGATAAGAATTGGTGCTCCATTATTGAAAGGTGCAGCCGGACTTGTTGGCAAAGGCTCTGGTGGAAAAGCTGGAGAAATTGCAGAGAAGTTGGGGGCGATGCCTGTTTACGTCATTAATATGCCAAGTGGTGGCATGGGTGGTCTGTCTGGAGATGTTTCCGATACAACGGATTCGAAAAAAACAAAATCAAGTAAAACTGGTACTGCTTTAAAAGGCGCTGCTGCTGCGACAGTTATCTATCCGCTTGTAGATACTGTGCTTGATTCTTTAGTTGGAGATACTGATTTTGGTAAGTGGGCCAAAGCCACCAAACTTGCTGATGTTTTTCCCGGTGTATTTGGCTCATCAGATGCCAAACCTGCAAAGCAAACCGCGGTTAACCTCGCGAATGAATATTTAAATAAACAAAATCAACAAGGCTTACCTTCATACTTAACGGGCAATTACAACCAGATTGGCGGTCAATCTAATTATCCTGTTAGTGGGCAAGTAAATGTAAAAGTTGATGTCTCGGATGATAGGACTAAAACTTCCGTTACTTCATCATCTCCCACTATCCAAATCGACCCAGACACCGGCACAAATTAAAGGGGCTATAAATGGCATTTGAAGATCGTTTAATGGCCTCCGTTCGTGGGGTGGAATTCTTTCTAGATGAAGCAGACGGCGAATCTGGCCGTCGTGCTATTCCTCATGCTTACCCTAAAAAGGAAGTGGGTTATACCGAAGACAATGGCAAGGTCTTAACACAAGAGCGCATCAGTGGCCGCTGTGTGGGTGATGACTACATGCAGCAGCTCAGTGATATTTTGGAAGCTCTGAATAAGCCAGGGCCATGTGAGTTTATTCACCCTTGGTTTGGTGTACGTAAGGTTCAGATTGGTAAAGTTAGCCATAAACTGGTGAACAAAACTGATGGACTTGCCACCTTTAGCTTTGAAGTATTTGAGCAGGGTGAAAACCTGTTCCCTACCGCTAAACGTGATACGGCCAACCAGGTGCAAACCGAATCAGCCAAAGCACAAGATGCTGCAAACGATGCCTTTGAAAAGGACTTTGATGAGAGTGCAACTGAAGGCGTTGGCGATATGGTTGATCAGTTTCTTGATGACTTGGATGAGTTTACCCGTGGCTTGCCCTCTCTTCCTAGTGAGCTGCGTGAGTGGACTGACCGCCTTATGCGCACCAAAGACTCGATTGGTAACTTGTTGGCTTACCCTGGTGAACTGGCAAGAGAAACCATGGGCTTATTGGAAGACGTCAAAGGCGTAGTGACTGACCCTATCCGTGCGTTCGATGTTTACCAGAACGTGCAAAGCCGTTGGGAAGGTATGCGTGCCGAGTTGGCAGTCACAGGTGGTTTAAGTCGTAACATTGAAAGTGAAAACGGCTTTGCCAGCTCTGTTCCTGGTGTAGCGAACCCGACCAAACAAGCGGCGGTGCTTTCCAATGCGGATGCCTATAAGCGTCTTATTTTGAACTCTGCGGTGGTATCTAAAGCTTCAGCCATGGGTGAGGCAGACCTCAGTGTTGATCTTATCGACCAGGAAGAGAACATTGAAAGCCTATCCGGTGCTGAACGCAAGGCGGTATTAACAGGTCAACAGCTAAAGCAAACAGGCTATGACATTGCCAATGAACTTGCCGAGCGTTCTGCTGATGCAGTAGAGCTGGGTGACTCTGCTGTTTGGCGTCAGTTTCGATTGCTTCGCCAAGCGGTACTTGCGGATACTCGATCTCGTGCTGAGCTGCTTCCTCAACTTAGCGTCTACACGCCAGTGAGTACCGTTCCTGTCTCTTTGGTGGCATGGCAAGAGAACGCTGATACCGAAACGCGCCAAAGTATTGTGCGTCGTAATGGTTTGGCTAATCCTTCATTTATCCTGCCTTCAGATTCCGTAGAGGTTATTCGCTCATGACAACTCAATTGGATGAAATCCTTTTAAAGGCAGGCGGCAATGTTTATGGTGGCTGGACAAAAATCAATGTCACTCGTTCATTAGAAGCGATGTCAGGCTCGTTTGATTTGGAGTTGACGTGGAAGTGGCAGGATTCAGACGCTAAGTACCAAGCGTTCATGGAGCCGATTAAACAGGGTGAGCCTTGCGTTGTTGAGATTGGTGGTGAGCGCGTGATTACAGGATACGTCGATGACTGGGTGCCAAGTTATGATGCTAACCAAGTGATCATTTCTGTCAGTGGCCGAGATAAAACCGCTGACCTTGTGGATTGCTCTATAGATTACCCATCCGGCCAATTCAATAATCAGACGTTAACCCAGATTGCTCAAACCGTGTGTAAGCCTTTCGGTATCAAAGTGATCGTGAATACGGATGTAGGAGAAGCTTTTGCCCGCATCCAGATTGAACAAGGTGAAACACCTCATGAGCTGCTGGCACGTTTAGCCCGTCAGCGTGGCGTTCTGCTCACCAGTGATACCTATGGCAATTTGGTCATTACGCGAAGAAGCACACAGCGAGCAGGCGTATCACTGATACTGGGTGAGAACGTGAAAGCCGCTCGTGGTCGCTTTAGTTGGCGTCAGCGTTTTAGCAGCTTCACTATCAAGGCTGTAGGTGCAGCATTTGGATCATGGGACGACTCACCTTTGTCCACGGTGGGTGGTATCAAAGCCGAAGTGAAAGATGCAGAGATTAGCCGCTATCGCCCCATGATTATTGTCAATGAGGAAATCACAACCGCAGAGGGTGCAGCCAAGCGCGGTCAGTGGGAACGCCAGCGCAGCATTGCCAAAGCCAATGGTGCCGAGTATACGGTGACAGGGTGGCGCATTCCTCAAACGGGTAAGCTCTGGAACTTCAATACGCTTGTTCCCGTTCAGGATGAAATCATCGGTCTGGATGAAGCGCTGTTGATTGCTTCAGTTATGTTCAGTGAAGACGATGGGGGGCGTTTGGCTGTGATTAGCGTTGTGAATCCTGAAGCGTTCGATATTCCTGCTGAAGCCGAGAAGCAAACGAAAGTGGGAGGTGGTCAATGGTAACCATGAGACATATCGAGAAGTTACTTGCACCTATCAAGCGCCGTATCACTGGCATGGTCACCCGTGCGTTAGTCTCTGGTATTGTGGAAGACTTGCAGCGTCAGAATGTCCAGGTGCAGATCCATTCCGATGAGTCTGCGGATAACATCGAGCGCTTCCAGAACTACGGAATGAGCTCTGTCCCACCAACGGGAAGTGAAGCCATTCTTGCCGCTCTAGGTGGCAACCTTGGGAACCTGGTTGCGTTAGCCGTTGAAGACAAAAAAGTGCGACCAAAAGGTGAAATTGGCGATGTTTTTCTCTACCATTTGGAAGGTCACCAAATCAGGCTTACCAAGGATGGCAAGGTGGTAATAACAGCAACTGATGTGACTTTAGAATTAAGCAACTCCCTCACTATTATTTCCCCTGAAACATTAATTCAAGGCCCTTTGCATGTCACAGGTGGCATTTCAACGGACTTAGGTATTTTCGCCACTGGGGGCATTACGTCTGCCAGTGTTGTTGGCGGCTCAGACTTGACCGCTGGCAATATCAGCTACCTTGGTCACTTCCACAAAGACGCAGAGAACAGGAATACATCAGTACCAGTGGGTTAGTTATGAGCGTAAGCATTGTGTTCGACATGATGAAGAACACAGGAGTCATTATCGAGGGCGGAAGTGTCGCAGATGACACAGTTTCTGCCCTCGTTTTGATCTCACTGTTTACTGATGCTCGCGCTGAAGACTCTGATACCTTGCCTGACGATTCAGGCGACCTTCGCGGTTGGCCTGGGGACACTTTCTATGATGCACCATGGGGTTCAAAGCTTTGGCTCTTGTATCGAGAAAAGCTGACTACCGATGTGCGAAATCGCGCCGTGAAATACGCACAAGATGCGCTTGCCTGGATGCTTGTTGATAGCGGTGATGGTCAGATGGCAAAAAGTGTTACTGTCGTTGGTTCGATTCCCCGTTTTCAAACCTTGGCCTTGAATATCGATATTACCAAACCGGACGGTGAAGTGATTTCACTGACGGTTTCTAAACGATGGGAGGCGCAACGTGCCGTTTAACGTTCCGACGCTACGACAACTGATTGAAAGCGGTTTAATCGATATTGAAGCCTCGTTAGATGAGGTGCTTCCGAAATTTGGTATCGAGCAAGCGTTAAACTCTGCCGTAAGTGGCAGCGTTCGTGACCTTTACGACTACCAGACTTGGATCGTGCGTCAAATCATCCCGTCTACCGAGTCTGAAGACCAAACCATTATTGATGCGGCGCGTTATGAAGGCGTGATTCAAAAGCTTGCGACTAATGCCGCTGGCCCTGTAACGTTTGTCGGTGATGTGCCTATTCCTGTGGATACGGTGATGACGCATTCTGATGGGCGCTTGTATCGAGTCACGCTATCCAATGCGCCATCGGGTGGTAACGTGGTCGTTGAAGTGGAAGCTGAAGAAGCAGGAGCCGATGGCAATCTAGCCGCAGGTGAGACGCTTACTTTGGTTTCAACCGTGCCAGGTATTCAACCTAACGGCATCACTGGCGATATTTCAGGTGGTGCGGATATTGAGCCTGTCTCTCAGGTGTTAGAGCGCTTGCTGTTTCGCAAACGAAATCCACCTATGGGCGGTGCAGTGCATGACTATGTGGCTTGGTGCCGTGAAGTTGCAGGGGTGACTCGTGCATGGGCCATCGATGCCTACCAAGGTGGTTCAACGATGGGTTATGCGTTCGTCTTCGATGGGCGTCAGGACATTCTACCCACGGTGACAGATAAGCAAGTGATGAGTGCTTATATTTACCGCCATCAAGACCCAGCGACAGGGACAGATGTTGGCCGTCCAGCTGGTATCGAAGCCGTTGATATTGCTCTATCACTCAAGACTACCGATTTAGATATCAACTTGACCCCAGACACCACAGAACTTCGTGCCAGTGTTCAAACCAGTATTGATGGGTACTTTAAAACGCTCAGTCCTGGTAGCACGCTACTGGTGAGCGCAGTGCGTACTGCGATTGGTTCAGTGACTGGCGTCGAAGACTACACGCTAGACCTAAACGCAGACGTTCCTGCTGCATCGAATGAGTTACATGACCTCGGAGTGATCACATGGGCCACACCGTAGAGCAATGGACAAATTCGATAATGGCGCAAATGCCACGGGGTATCCTGTGGCAACGTTCTACATCATTAGATCTCTATAAGTACGCCGCAGGTTATGCGCCGCGACTGGAAGCAGCAGAAGTTAGTGCTGATAGTCTACGACTTGAAATGCGCCCTGAAACCACTCAGAAAATGATTGATGAGTGGGAAGTGTATCTGGGACTGCCTGAGTGTCAGGTGCAGAATAATACTTTTGAATCTCGCCGTGCCGCTGTGGTTGAAAAGTATCACCGTAAAGGTGGCTTGCAAGCATGGAACATCGACAAGCTAGGCGCTGATTTAGGGTTTGATATCGAGGTAGAAGAAATCTTCCCTCACCATTGTTTGCGTGGTTGTACTTATCCACTTTATGAAGAGAAGTACCGTCATCTCTTACGTATTCACGTCAAAGGCTTTACCCAAGCTTACGCTACCTGCCTAGACGATTGCTTAACCCCGTTAGTATCTCAAATCGCCGCTATTCTGGAATGTACCCTAAACCAGTTCAAGTTAGGTGGTAAATACTATGAATTCATCTATGAGGAGAGCGTGTAATGCATCCCTTAAATAATGGCTCTCAGGTCGAGAACGTGCCCGCACTCAAGCCAAGAGTCGGTTCGCCTGGTTACTTCAGTGAGAGCAATGACAATGGCGCACCAAGTTACCCAGGACAGGATTGGTTTAATGCAGTGATTCGAGAGTTTCAGACTGCATTATCGGCTAAAGGTGTTGCATTCGACCCAGACAAGTTCGATCACCTTCAGAAACTACTTGAAGCTTCAGCGGTTAACTCACTTCAATATCGCGTTGGTCAAAAGGCCGAAATCCACTCTGCGCAAATCCCTGATTGGTTATTGAAAGCTGATGGCTCCATTGTTTCAAGAACAATAGACGATGTGCTGTGGGCTCATGCGGCAGCCAGTGGACTTGTTATTGCGCAAGCGACTAAAGACGCTAATCCCGAACAGTACGCGATGTATTACGGTGATGGGGATGGCTCAACGACATTCAGCTTACCTAACTGGTACTTAGGTCATTTTGCTCGTGGTAATCCAGCTGGCGTAGTTTTAGGAGAGACTCTTGGAGACGCCATACGAAATATTGTTGGCAACTTTTCTGGTCGAAGAATATCTGATTTTGCTGGTACAGGGGTATTTTATTCATATAACACTCCAGCTACAGAAGATTCAGTTCAAGGCTCTACTAATAAACTCAATAACCAAGTAGGTTTTGATGCTTCACGAGTAGTTCCTACCGCCAATGAAAATAGACCTAAAGCAGGTCATGTCAATATTTGTATCGAACGTGGAAAAATCCCAGCATAGAGGTACCAAATGAACCAAACAGCCCACCATTATCACCCGAAGACTTTGCTGTATACACACTCTAGTGCATTGAATATATCAGCGGGTTATGAGACCCCTTTAATACCACAATGTGCTTCTTTATCGCCTCTTCCTAATCATGATCCAAGTACTCAATCGTTAAAAATAAATTTGAGTGACGATAGTTGGCAAGTGATCAAAAAGCACAAAGCGGTCACGGCCTACCATAAAGAAACACAGTCACCGAAAGAGTTTGATGATGAATCAAATGTAACCAATGACTACACTATCAAAGTACCTCCAACGCCCTATCATGATTTTAAAGGTGGGGTGTGGACAAGTAACGAAACTAAAGCAACCAAATCTAAGCATGCTGAAATTAACTCTTGGCGTTCGTCTTTGGAAAACGACGAGCAGCAAACTGTACAGGCTCTTGGTACTGATTGGGATGCGGGGCCAGCTGCTCGCTTACGTATAGATTCAACGTTACTGACAGCCGCTATGCCCCCATACTGGACTGATGCTAACAATGTAGATCATGAAGGTATGACACTTGAAGATTTGAAACAGGTAAAGATTGCTATCAGTGAACTTGGTTTTGCTATCCACGATAGACAGCGCACAATGAAGAAAGAAGTGGAAGCCCTAACAGACTTCGATGAGATTCTGAATTACCCAGTCGGTTGGTCAGACGAATAAACCTCCTTTAAATACCATTTAAGCCTAGTATTTTGAGCATTTAACGGTTTGCGCAATTTACTAGGCTTTGTTGTTCAAACGCCGAGGCGCGCTACAACCGGATTATCGAGGTCTCGGTCAATTAGATTAGAAATTTCATTTCTGAATAATCCAGCTTCCATCGACCAATAGGTATCGACATAACTTGTAGAGAGCTCATAGTTAAGACTTGTTTCAGGCTGCAGGTCAGGGTTACCGACGAGTAGGCAGTTACCCTTACAGCTGTTGACGATGTTTTCAGAGGATAACTGAGTTAAAGAGGGGGCTTTAAATGCAGTACCTACGCCACCTTTGATCGTCCATTGATCCGTTGCAGAATGAACGAGGTAGGCTCGTGGACTCCAGTGAGTACCAAAACTTTCATGCATATCAACACGCGTACCGTAAGTTAGTGTGTTTTTCTGGCTCAATGCCCATTGATCCTGGATAAATAGTGCTTGCTGGTTAACCGTTGCCTTGCCGGTTTGAGTCAGGCTGTCTGGGTTCTTTAGTTCGGTGTATTTCCACTCTCCACCAAACGTCAATGTGTGATTGCCAATGACTGTAGTGCCGTGTCCGTCAACAGTATGATTGACTTCATTTACATCATATAAACCTAGGTCGGCATTTCTGTCATTGAAATTGTCTTTGGTTTCAAATGCATCACGATTATATCGCAGTAACGCATCACCCCAATCATAGGTGCCGTTGTAGGTCAAAGCTTGAGTATTACGAACGACTTTAGACTCAGAGTCTGTTAGACCATTGGTTGACTCAATCACGCCATCACGCTGGTCGTCAGCGTAGCTAAAGTCAAACGCCAGATCGTGCTCGTTGTTGATATACCACTGGAGACTACCACTTGCTGTAAGGGTGTCTCGCTGTTCTAAAGTGGTTGCTTGAGAACGGTCATAGACATTTCCATTGTCGCTAACCCCCTGACCAGAAAAGGCGTGCCACGGATCACGAGAAGACTTATTCATAGAAAGTGATAAAAACAGTTCATCTTCTAGTAACGCGCCAGATGTATTAAATCCTGCGGTGTATTCAGAACCACCATCGTCGTCGCGATATCCATAATCACCACTGACTTGAGATTGCCATTCATTGGTTGGCTTCTTGGTGATAACGTTGATTACGCCTCCTAGCGCCTCTGAACCATAAAGCGCGGACATTGGACCACGAATGATCTCAATGCGCTGAATACTCTCTTTAGGAACCGCTGCAAGATCAAAGTCATTGCCACGGAATACTGCGTTCGAAGAGCTGAGTTTACGACCGTTTACTAGAATCATAGTGAACCCAGCATCCATGCCTCGAATAGAAATCATTTCACGTCCAGCTCTACCTCCGTCCATTTGACTTTCAACACCAGCAATGTTTTTGACTAAGTCATTCAGTGCTAGACCTGGTTCGGATAGGATATCTTCTTCGGTGATGACTGAGATTGAAGCCGGTGCTTTCGTTGTCGATACTTCAGTATGCGTGGCAGTAATAACCATCTGTTCGTCGATACGCGTATCCGAATGACTTTCTGAGTCTGTTTGGGCGATTACTGGGTAAGAAAGGATTGTCGAAATCGCCACTGCTAAGGGCGTAATTGCATGTGTTATGCGGGTCATATTAAACCTAATAGTTGGAGTATTTTTATGGGAAAGGTATTGCTAATGATAACTATTGTCATTAGATGTCAATCCATAAATTGGCTCAATATAACTAGCATCCGGAAATTGCATAATCACTATTCATAAATAGCATAGAGGTAAATGAGGTGTAGTTAAGGTGAATTTGCTGTGAAAATTGGCTGTTTTTTCAATGATTTTGTGTAACAAAAATTAATTTGGATAGAGCGTTTTGAATATTTCTCTAACCCATTGGCACATGGGATCATTGTGGTAGCGTTTATGCCAATACAAATAAATGTCACTGTAAGGTGAGCGTAATTCCTCAGGTACTTCTCTCGTCACCACGTTATGACTGCGTGCGGCATCCTCTGCAAACGGCGTAGGGAGGTGGAAAATGACGTCTGACATTTCAGCCATTTTTGGCGCAGCATTGAAGTTACTTAATCTCAATGGTGTAGAGAGCGGTCGGTCATTGGTGGACAAACCGATGTCGTTAAAACGACTTTGGATAGAGAGAGCTCGGTCGCCATGGAGCGATATTTGCCCAAAGTGACAATCTTTTAAATTATCCGGAGTTAAGGGTTGCTGAGCCAAAGGGTGGTCTTTGTTCATAAGCAGGCGAAAATCACGAGTGGCGATGAGCATTCGATACAGGTTTTGGTCGGCTGCCGGCGGCGTTTGGCTCGAGATAGAAAAGTGTACTTCGCCCGCAATTAATTTATCGAAATGCTTTTGAGGGACAGTATCAATATCGAGGACCATATTAGGCGCATGTTCCCTAAGGTGCATAAACACGGGAGGCAATAGCCAATTCACCTGAGGGACTAAACCGAAAAACTTGATGGTCTTGCGTGATTCGCTTGGGTTAAATTCAGAACCATCAACTAGATTGTCCAACATAGCCAGAATAGAGCCTATGTCTTGTCGAATTAGTTCGCCTTTGGGAGTCAATTCATAACCGTGAGTAGTGCGTACCAAAAGTTCGTCTTTAAATAAATCACGGCCTTTTTGAAGAGCGCGACTGACCGTCGGTTGACTGATATTCAGCGTCAACGCGGTATTAGAAACATGTTTCTTCTCTAATAAGTGTTTTAATATCAGAAGATTACTTAAATCTAGCTGGCTAAGATTCATTTAAGATAGGTACTGGTACGGTAAAAAACTGAAAAAACAGTAGCACTACTTATACGAAAGTAGCAACTAAATCCTATAAAATTCATCGATATAAGCTATTTTGATTAATATCAATTGCACACTGTTCAGTGAATTTTTCAATCTGTAAAAGTGGTTAATAAAGTTTCAACTCATAATATTGTTTGGTGATAAAAAAATCCTACACTGATCACATAAATATAAAGGTAGGTTATGTAAATGAGTGATAACTCCGATCAAAAAAAATCATCCCGTTCTAGCTTGACAAAAATTCTCTTTCTACTTGTTTGTGCAGCAGTATTTGGTGCTCTGTATTGGTCATGGATCTATGCAGACAGTCATCCTAGTACCGAGGATGCTTATGTTAGAGCGAAGATCCTCTCTGTTGCTCCTCAGGTTCAAGGACAGGTTGTCTCTGTTGAAGTTGCGGATTTCCAGCGCATCAACAAAGGCGACTTGCTGCTTAGAATTGACCAACGACCATACTTACTTGCAGTAAAGCAGGCAAAAGCAGCATATCAGTTAGCGGTACAGCAGCATGATGTCGCTGACAAACAAGTGACGGAAGCGGTTGCTGGACTGGATGCAGCGCGAGCAAACTTGAGCGAAGCGCAGATCGAATACAAGCGTACTGATTCATTGGTCACTCGAAAATTGGCGTCTCCACAAGACTTAGATACTGCTAAGAATAAATTAGCTAATGCTCAGGCAAGCCTGGAGCAAGCAAGAGCAAATGTTGAGAAAGCTATTGCGAATCGAGGTGAGCAAGGACTGGAAGCTGCTATCGTCCAACAAGCGGCAGCGCAGCTTGCTCAGGCTGAACTCAACCTCAGTTATACCGACATTACTTCGCCAGTAGACGGACTATCAGGAGAAGTTAGTGCGCACGTAGGAACGGTTGTTTCTGTTGGTCAAACGCTGTTTCCAGTGATCATTGACAACAGCTACTGGGTCCGAGCTAACTTCAAGGAGACAGATCTCACTCATCTTAAACCAGGTCAGAAGGCTGAGATCAAGATCGACATGTATCCTGATTTGGTATGGAACGCGACGATAGAAAGTTTATCGCCAGCCAGCGGTACCTCGTTTTCTCTTATGCCCCCTGAAAATGCGACAGGTAATTGGGTGAAAATTAAACAACGCTTCCCTGTGCGACTTAAATTGGAGGTGCCAGAAAACTCGCCTCAACTTCGTGTAGGTGCAAGTGTTGAGGTGACTGTCGATCTGAAAAGTGACTCGAAATGACCAACCAAATCACCGCTGATAAACGAGGTATCGCTACCGTAGCGGTCATGTTGTCTGCCATCATGGTTTTAATCGATATGACAGTGGCGAATGTGTCACTATCACATATGATGGGAGCTTTGGGGGCAACGGCGGACCAAATTACCTGGGTGTTAACGGGATACAGTATGGCGGAAGCTATTTTTATCCCTATGACCAGCTTCTGGGTGTCGCGATTTGGCGAGCGTAAAGTGATGCTCGTTGCTGTTATCGGTTTCGTTATCGCGAGTGCACTGTGTGGCCAAGCTAGTTCCTTGGAAGAGATGGTGCTATTCCGGATTATTCAAGGCGCGTTCGGTGCTTCGGTTATTCCTTTGGCTCAATCTACCTTGGTTCAGATTTATCCATCTGAGCAGAAAGGTAAAGCCATGGCCATTTTTTCAATTGGTATCCTACTTGGGCCTATCTTAGGCCCAGTTGTTGGCGGTGTTATTACGGATAACCTCAACTGGCGTTGGATCTTCTATGTGAATTTGCCTTTTGGTTTGGTTTGTACCGCGCTTATCTATAAATACATTCACCTATCGAATAAATCTAAACCCAACTTTGATTGGTGGATCATTGGATTTATGGCACTGGGTGTAGGTGCGCTGCAGTTTGTCCTCGATAAAGGTAATGACGAAGACTGGTTAGACTCCCGAATCATTCAAACCGCAATTGTCCTGTCTGTGATAGGTTTGATTATGTGGGCGTATCGCAGCTGGAAAACTAAGAGTCCCATTGCACCTCTTTGGCTGTTGCGAGATAAGAACTTGATGGTGTCGTCGCTGATGATGGCAGTCGTCTCCATGGCCATGTTTGGCTTGACTACTCAGCAGCCAATGTTCTTAGAAAGCTTGCTGGACTATCCGGTTGCAACAACGGGAATGCTCATGGCTCCAAGAGGTCTTGCCTCGGCTTGTATGCTGATTCTGGTGATTCGGCTGAATCCTCAGTTTGATCCGCGACTCAAGATAGTATTTGGATTGACCTGCATTGGTATCGGTTCGTATCTCATGACTCTGTATTCGATGGAGATTGATACTTTTTGGATCGTAACGCCAAGTATTATTCAAGGCTTAGGCTTAGGTTTGACCTTCTCAACGTTATCGTCTTTGGCCTATCTGACATTACCAAGAGAAGAGTCGGTAGCGGGCGCTAGTATCTTTAACTTGTTCCGAACTATCGGTAGCTCATTTGGTATCTCAATTGCCACCACTTACCAGTACCGTGATAGCCAGCAGCAATGGCATGCGCTAAGCGAAGGTTTTAATACCTATAATCCTGCACTGCAAAACTGGGCGGCATCGCAAGGCTTATCAATGACCGACCCACTGGCGTTGCAACAGTATCAAATGATGTTGCACGAACAATCTCAGATGGTTGCGTACGTTCATACGTTCCAATTAGTTGGAGTGATGTTTGTGATTATGATGCCGATGCTGATTTTCATTCGTTCTAAGTAACGGATATGCTGCGAAGTCAATATTGCTAGATGCGAGTATTTTCATAATACGAAAACTCAACTAATCTAGATGTACATTTAGCAAAAAGTGAGTGTTATGGCGGAGCTAGAAACAGAAGGGTTTGAGTTCTATGGTGAAAGTGAACATCGCTTTAGAGCTATGCTAATAGAACGAATTGAAGCTTATATGGTTCATAATCGAATGACTAAGAATCAGGTCGCAGAGCTGGCTCAAATCGGTAAAACTGCGTTTTACAGTAAAATGGATCGTGAGCAAGGCAGTGAGTTTACGATTAGAGACATCTTTCGTTTAGCCAAAGTATTTGATGTCAGCCTATTGCAGATGTTTCCTGTAGACGAAATAGATCGTCAATATGGTGGAAAACTAGCTGTCCCTGCTAGTGTAATCAATATGATGGACACAATGATGTCGATGGACAGTGAAGAAATCGAGTTATTATACGACTTAGTTAATGTGCTTAAGCGGCATAAGAAAATTGATAACCAATAGCACTTAGTGTGTTCATAATATGAAAATACGCCTATATTAGTCTTCATATTTTGTTGTTCCGATTATGAATAATACGTCTTGCTGATTCAAAGGCGACTAATTCATAAACAAGGAAACATTAATATGAAAGCTATTCAGAAAATACTGCTTCTTGGCTCAACAATATGTGCGTTACCCTCAATGGCACACGGCATCTATGTGGGTGCGAGTGTAGGTTATGGAAATCAAGAAAATCAAATTGAAAACCTCAGCTCTGGCACTGGATTTTTGCAGGCTGGTTTTAAATTTAACGACAATATTTCAGCTGAATACCGTTTTGGAGGCGTTGATGAGAACAGTAGCGAGTTAAACTTAAGTTCGTATAGCAGCGTTTATTTACGTGGTAGCTATGAGTTGAAAGAGAACATTGAAATCTATGGCTTACTCGGCGTAACACAAGCGAGGGTGAGTGGTTATATCTCAGGTGATTACAGCAGTAATATTCGAAATATTAGTAGCCCAAGTTACGGGGTTGGTGCTCGCTATGCTGTATCAGATAACATTGGTTTAATGGCAGAGTATGTCGCGGTCGCTACGGGTCGAGATTACTCATTATCTGCAGTCCACTTCGGTGCAGATTATAGATTCTAGTAAATAGGATGAAGGAAACAGAGTGCAGGGATTGCACTTAATCCAATGATTAAAGACCGTTTTTTATGGGGTTAAGGTATTGTCACTCAACTCTAAATACACTGCCTAAAAACACATCATTAACTAGGGCTTGTGTTTGTGCTTGTGAACAATTGGTTGAATGAATATAGGTCTTTATTCCCATAATCTGAATCTGAAGGTGCTGCGCTAATCGCATAGGAGAGAGTTCTTGATTGACCTCTCCGAGGGATTGGGCTTCGGCAATAATTTCAGCAAACTTGGCTTCATTTTTTCTAAGTGAGTAACGCGCAAGCTCTAATAACTCCTCATTTTCTTCGGTAAGTTCTGCGACGGTTTTAGCCAACATACACATAGCGTTAGGGTTATCCACACTACAAGGCTGCACAGACTGTAAGATAAAAGCCTTAAGTCCTTGAAGAGGTGAAGAAAACTGCTTTACGAGATCGTCTAAACGAGCCTGTCCCTGAGTCGAATAATGCTCAATCGCTGCTTTAAACAAGCCTTCCTTGCTACCAAACTCTGCATAAATACTTCCTGGGCGCATATCGATAGCATCTTGCAGGCAACGCATTGATGTGGCGTGGAATCCTTTTTCCCAATAAAGCAACATGGCTTTATGGATAACTTCACTACGATTAAATTTTGCTGGTTTGGCCATAACGGAAGAAATCTATACTGTTGAACGACTGTTCAACAGTATAGCAGGCAGAGAAGAAATTAAGAAAGCAGGCAAAATAAAGGCTGCATATGAGCAGCCTAGCTAGGTGTGTATGCCCTTGAATCTAACTTTATTCTTCAAGTGGCACAACAAGAACATCCACTGGTGACGTATTAATAAGTTGTCGAGAGCTAGAAACAATTTTGCTCCAAAAATCATGATGATGGCCACAAATAATGAGATCAAAACCATGCTCGGCAATGGCGCTCTTTAGCTTATCTCCCAAGTCACCAGTACCCACAATGAAGTGCTTAACCGGACATTTGGCGTACTCGGCAAACTCATGCAGTTGGTCCATGGTTTCTAAATGAAGTGGTCGCTGATCTGGGTTGAGTCTGATATCAACTAGTTCAGGATAAATTTCTCCATGGGTGCCATCAACGTGTATCAATGACACATCAGCATCCAGAAGCTCGGATAGAAAAACGGCTCTATCTATTAACACGTGGCTCTCTTTGGAAAGCTCTACTGCTACTAGTATATGTTTGTACTTCATAACCATGCCCTCACGTTGTAAGTCTTATTACTAGCATAGTCCTATGTTATTCAAAATGTTGTCGATGAGATCGCGGATTGAAGAGAAAATAAGCAGAGCAAGTTTGAATCTTGACCGTTTTAGTATTGTGGAATTAATTGTCCATAATGTCTGGATCGTTTGGTTCTTTTTCTTCGCCTTCAATACGCCTAACCTACACCTCATCAACAAGCTTGGCTTAAGGGTTAGAGTAGCGGTTTACGGTACTGAAACTCACCGAAAAAAGCATAATTCCCCCAAGCTATTAGAGATTCTATAAGTGGAGAGAGCACAGTGACTCATCAAATCATAAAAGACCTAAACAACCGCTATACAGCTAAAAAATACGACGCAGCTAAACGTATTTCTGCGGAAGATATGGAAGTCATTAAAGAAGCGATTCGCCTTTCTGCATCTTCAATTAACTCACAGCCTTGGAAGTTTATTGTGATTGAAAGTGATGAAGCTAAGCAGCGCTTTCACGATACGTTCGCCAACATGCATCAGTTCAATCAACCGCATGCCAAGGAGGCGTCACATACGATTCTGTTTGCGCATAACCCACACTTCACCAAAGACGACTATAAGAAAGTGGTGGATGTAGAGGTTACTTCCGGTCACCTGCCTGCAGAAATGTTTGACCAAATGTTGAATGGCGCGTTTGGCTTTGCGGAGCTGAATACCGATGAAAATGGTTACAACGGCCAGTGGACCAAAGCACAAACGTATATTGCACTGGGCAACCTTTTACACACTCTAGCCCGTATGGGGATTGCGTCTACTCCGATGGAAGGTGTCGATTCCGCGTTGATCGGTGATACCTTTAAAGATGAATTGGGCGGTTATGTATGCGACTTTGCTTTAGCTCTTGGTTACCACAAAGATGGCGAAGACTACAACTACGGCTTACCAAAGGCGCGCTTAGCTCAAGAAGACATCATTACGGTACTTTAAGATAATGTAGTGTTTCCAAACGACCGTCCTATGGCGGTCGTTTTTCGTTGCACCCTACCTTCTACTTTCTTGTTTTACATTCTAAATGTGAGCAACTATTTCTACCGAGTTACGCCTGCGTCAATTCTGCTCAAGTGTTATTCAGCACTGTGAAACATAGGTCAAGCCCATAGACCGCTAACAATATATTGAAATTACTGACTTACTTTGACGGCTTTTACAAGCAGTGGAACAGTAATGAAAAAACGTATCAGACTACTCTTAGTCATTACACTATTTTCGGTATCAATGGCTAAAGCAGACACCGGTATTGGTTTATTCGTCGGCGACCCTTATTGGGGACTCGATGTTAAACACAATGATTTACGTTTTAACGTCAGCCTCGACGATAAAATGGGCTTTGGTGTCAACAAAGTTTTTGGCATACAGAATACGCCGATTTATTTTTTCGCAGGTGGGCACTATGTGAATCGCAATAGTCGTTATATCGCCTTTACACCGGGAATTGGAGCGGAATTTAGAGTGAAGCCTGTGGGGTTTTATTTGGACGTGACCCCGGCGATCTATTTGGATCAATTTGATATAGAGCTTGAGGCCAGAGCGGGTTTTAGGGTGTATTTCTAATTATCAAGATACAAACGAAGAGCGAGAACAGGGAAGAACTCGCTCTTAAATTGATTCAATGGTGCTATTTACTTAGGCTGCTTCGCCAATACTGCATCAATATCAGCAGCGCTATGACGTTCTGCGAGTGCTTCCCATTCTTCGCCCCAAGAGCGGTTAACAATACGGCCACGTTGAACAGCTGGTCGTGCTGCGATGTCTTTAGCCCAGCGAATGAGGTTTGGATAGCTTTCTACGTCTAAAAACTCAGCGGCATTGTATTGATTGTTAATCACTAGATTGCCATACCAAGGCCAAGTTGCGATATCAGCAATGCTGTATTCGTCGCCACCAAGGTATTGATTCTCAGCGAGTCTAGCGTCCAATAAATGTAACTGGCGTTTTGTTTCCATAGTGAAACGGTTAATTGGGTATTCGAACTTTTCTGGTGCGTAAGCGTAGAAGTGGCCGAAACCGCCGCCAAGATAAGGGGCAGAGCCTTGAAGCCAGAATAACCAGTTCATCGCTTCAACGCGCTTAGCAGGATCGCTCGGCAGTAAAGCACCGAACTTCTCTGCTAAATAGAGTAGGATGTTTCCCGATTCAAATACTCGTACAGGTGTATCACCGGAACGATCAAGCAATGCAGGGATCTTTGAGTTTGGGTTAACGTCTACAAAGCCAGAACCAAATTGATCGCCTTCGCCAATGTTGATTAAGTAAGCGTCGTATTCAGCGTCAGATTTACCCAGAGCAAGCAGCTCTTCTAGCATGATGGTAACCTTCTGCCCATTTGGTGTAGCGAGAGAGTAAAGCTGTAAAGCATGCTCTCCAAAAGGCAGCGCTTGTTCATGGCGTGCTCCAGAATCCGGCCTGTTAATGCTAGCCCATTGGCCGCCGCTTTCACTGTCGTGAGTCCAAACTTTAGGTGGGATATATTCGTTACTCATAGCATCTCCTAATGCATTGAATGGAAGCTTTTTTGCTTCATCAGAATCCGACTCGATAGAAAAATCCTAACTCGTTTTTATTAGTATCGCAAATGTTTTGAACAATCGTTCAATTATAATATATGACGAGAAAGTTGCTGATCTTTCAGCCTAGCTTCTGCTCGGTATACAAAGCGCGAATTGCGTTGTGAACCCGCCCTGACTCATCACCAATTTTCCATATCAAAGCCGCAGGAATACTCTTTTTCAGCGATGACTCAACATTGAGTTTTACGAGCTTTCCTGAAGTAATTTGCGGTCTAATAAAGGGTTCAACCGCCATACCCCAGCAAGTTCCGTAGGCGATAGCTGTCTTGGCCGCGGATATAGACTCACACTCCCAGACGTTGGCTGAGATGCTGGTATCCTTAATGTTGACGTCGTGGGAAAGATAGGCTTGCCTGTGACGTTGTAAGTCCACGAGTGTCACCTTTTCCAGCTTGGCTAGTGGGTGCTCGGGACTAGCCACGTATAGTAGTTCCGCTGAAGGTAGAGCGATGGATCCTAGATTGCTAAAAATAGGCTGCTCTAGCAGAGTGAAACCAATGTTAGCCTCACCTTTTACTATTGATGCAATAACTCCGGAGGAAGGCTTCTCGACCAGTTTAAGTTTAAGCTTTGGAAATTTGTCGGCGAGCAACGTCAGAATCTCTTTTTCCATCGGAACGCTGTAAACACTATCCAGCGCCAAGGTAAATTCCGTTTCTTCTTCTGGGTCAAGTTCATTAGCCAAGCGCTCAAAATTTTCACATTGTGCTAAGACAAGTTTGGCCTCTTTTAGAAGAACTTCTCCAGCTGCCGTCAAGGTGGGGTTTCGCGTGGCACGATCAAACAACGCTTGATTAACATCTAACTCTAAATTGGAGATGGTCATGCTTATTGCTGAATGAGTTTTTTTCATTTTCCTAGCTGCGGCAGAAAAAGAGCCGGTTTCCGCAGCGAGAACGAATGCCTGAAGTTGGAGCAGATTAACAGTTAACATGTCAGTAAAACTTACACCTAAGTTCTTCATCTTGTAGATAACACTTAATGTTAGGTGAATTCATGAGCTTTGCAACTCCGGGTAGCTGCTAAGGTTTTTGTTTTGTTCTGTCAATTATTCTTAAGGTTTACTGAATTTGTATTTCAGAAAAAATGACTAATATAAGCGTTGTCAGAGGGGGAAACGGCAACAACGTTTTGACAATACATAGTTGAACGGACGCGCTTTATTATAGTTAGAGAAGGTAAAGACCATGACAACTGACATCAAATCTGTATACAACGAAGACATTGACCCAGTAAAAACCTATGAGCGTAAAGTCTCACCAAACGTCGCTTTCTATGAAGACGTTCGTGGCACTAAAGCCAATGGCACACGCCAGCATGTCTATGATGATGTGTTGTTACCTCACACGGGTAATGCATTTTTGGTGAAAGCAGGTCAGGTCATTCGTTTTGAACAGCGTCCAAGCCTACACAATAATCGCACTCAAATCATTGACGTTCATTTTGTCACTCCAGATCTTGAACAATATGGTGACCACCTAAATACCAGCGCGGTAGAAGGTCTGAATCAAAGGTTGTACAGCGCAGTTTGGTCACAAAGCCGTTATATGGAGAAAATCGTAACCTTGGTTGAAGATGAGTTTCCATACGAAAAAATGGATGAAGATTTTAGTCACATCTTCTTTGCAGCGCATTGCTGCCCTGAATGGCTACATATGTGTTATGGCGAAGAAGGCAACGTGAATAGCTGCCAAGAGAACTTTATTCAAGGCTTCAACCGAGTCCCGGCAATTGCAGCTATTGAAAATGAAACGCTACGACGTCAAGTGGTACAGACGTTTGCTGACCGAAATGATGTGAACATGTTCCAACCAAATAAATTCACTCAAGACGACAATGGTATTACGCGCTGTGTCTTAGCTCCTACGCCGACGGTTGATGATGGTGTCGGCTGTGAGTTCTATGCTGAAAAAGACATTTATGTAGTGGTAAGCAATTGTCCTTATGCAGACCAAGCATTGCCTTACCCAGAGGCCCGTCCAAACCCAGTGTATGTGAGCGTTTATGACACGGGAATTCAACCGGAAACCAAACACTTGGGAGATATCGGTGGTTGGGAAGAACGAATCTACCAACGCATTGCGACCAAAGATAACTCGATTAAATAGAGAGGGGTCTTTATGTCGAATCAACCAGACTCAAATCTAACAATGTTGGTTGATACTCCGATAAAGAAGGTGGCGCTGGTTGCCTTCATTATTACCAACATAGGAATGTTTGCTGTGCCAGCAGGACTTGGAGCGCTAGGTGCTTCAATGAGTTGGTCAGCAGAACAAACGGTATCGATAGTCGGCATTGGGTTTGCCATTAATGAAGTCATTTTATTTGGCTCCATCGCCATTCTAGGAAAGCCTCTCGTAGGCTTGATAAAGCGCAAGATTAAGACGTTGTTTAAATCTTCAAAGCGCAATAGTAAGTAACAGACATCAATCTTCTAAAGGACAAAAACTGAGCAAGGACGCTTACTAAATTTCTGAAGTCGAGCCAGGAACCCTCGGCCGTAGCCTACATGGATGTTGCAATCATAGGTAAATACTTATGTGCCATAAACATGTAAATCAAGTAGAAAACTTCGACTCTAGTTATAACTCTGATGTTGATCCAGTAGAGACGTTTGCGAGAGCAATCAGCCCAGACTTGGACTTCTACCAAAAAGTGAGGGCGACTAAGTCTGGTGAAAAACGTCAATTGGTTTACACGGACGTACTTGAAGCAGAAACCGGTAATGCCTTCTTAGTGAAAAAAGGTCAGGTTATTCGTATTGAGCAGCGTCCAAACGCAAAAGGTAACAATGGTCGTACTCAGATTATGGACGTGCTGATGGTAACCCCAGACTTAGAGCAATACAGCTGTCATTTAAGCTCTACAGCTGTTGAAGGGCTTAACCAAAGACTATATTCCGGTATTTGGTCTCAAAGTCGTCATTTCGAAAAGATGGCGACGCTGGTGGAAGATGAGTTCCCATATGACGAATTACCAGAAGGTTTCTCGCATATTTGGTTAGCAGCGCATTGTTCTCCTGAGTTGATTGGATTGGCACAAGGTAAAGAAAACGTGCGTAACTCTTGTCATGAGAACTTTATTCATGGCTTTGGGCGAATTCCTGCCATTGCTAACATTGAAGATGACACCTTGCGTCAGGAAGTGATTCAATTTTTCTCGGACCGTAATGATTGGAATATCTTTCAAGGCAATCGCTTTACCCAAGATGAGAACAGAATTACGCGAGCTCGAATGTGTCCAACCCCACCTGTGAAAGATGGAACGGCGATTGAGTGGTACGCAGAAAAAGACCTGTATGTTGTGATTTCAAACTGTCCTTATGGTGACCAACACACCTGCTATTCAAAGATTAAGAATAACGATGTGTTTATTGAAGTGTATGACACGGGTATTGCTCCTATACACGGCGAAGCCACTAAGCGGATTCAAGGTTGGGAACAAGCTGCATTGGAGCGTGTTGCCAAGCGCGACCAAACGCTAGCCCATGATTGCCCAGTCGACGAGATTAAACTACCTGTCGAATTAGCCCACTTAGCTTCAAGGTAGTACATACCTCTTCCTCCTTCTTCCCCCGCTTTTTTGCGGGGTTAGGCGGTTGTAACTTGCGCTATTTGCGCGCCATTTCTAAAGACAGAGGTAGTAAATGAAAAAAGTACTGTTAGTTGCACTGGTAACGGGTTTCTCGAGCATGGCTCAGGCAAGCAATGACTATGTTGGTTTTCGTATCGGAGCCGGAGCAACAACAGGGATGAAAGTGGATGGGGTAGGGACATTAAAGGCACAGCCTAAAATAGAGGTTGGTTATGATTTTAATCGGATTTTCTCAGTTAATGGTTCATTAATGAGATTCGATGGTGAGAACAATCACTACTCCTCTGATGCGCTGTATGGTGGCAAAACTGATGGATACGATGCGCGAATTGAAGGCGAAGTCGGCTATGCTTTTAATATCGCGGACGGCTGGGGTTTAAAGCCGTATGCGGCTTTTGGCGGCGCACACGTAAGTGGCTCTATTGAGTCATACAACACGGGGCCATTAGCCGTCATCCACAGCGGAAATCAAGACAACATTGGTGCGTATAGTGGCAATTTTTCAGGAAATTATCTGACGTCTGCGGCAGGGTTAAGGCTAACCACGCCTGTGGGTATTTATGCAGATGCAAGAGTACAAAGTCTTTATATGACCGGAAACCAAGAAGTGCGAACCCCAGTGAAAGAGAATGCCCAATTTGGTTTTACCGTAGGGTTTAAGTTCTAAATGAACTGCCAGAGGAGATCGCCTGATTTCTTCTGGCTTTGTTTTTAGGTTGCCGTAATTAATTGGCGCATTGGCCGAGTTCGCGGATTCTAATAGATGCCAACCTATTAAG
The DNA here is from genome assembly GCF_021568915.1 of Vibrio sp. McD22-P3. NCBI lineage: Bacteria > Pseudomonadati > Pseudomonadota > Gammaproteobacteria > Vibrionales > Vibrionaceae > Vibrio > Vibrio sp. McD22-P3. The sequence continues at coordinate 16,238 of NZ_JAKGTN010000007.1, read as the reverse complement.
AATGAAGGAAACAAAGCAAGAATAATCGGACATCAATGTTTTCGAGTGAAAGATATACTAGTGCAATATTTTCAATGGTAGATGACCAACTTTTTGGTCAATAGAGAAACACTAATGAGACTATTAATAGCGATTCTTATTCCATGGTTGCAATTTTTCACAATCGGAAAACCTGTAGCGGGGGTGATCTGTTTGATTCTGCAAATAACTTTAATTGGTTGGATACCTGCGGTTATTTGGTCTGTGTACGCACTGAATCAATACGAAACAGATAAAAAAATAAATGTTGCCTTAGATGATGAATAGAGAAGGTTTTGAACTTAGCTCTAGAGAATGTTAAACCAACTCCTTGAATCATCTGGCGAATATGGCACTCAAATACATTTTATTGACTCACCTTAGTACAAAAGCGGTGAATGGTGCGACGTTAGTTCGAACTATCAATGCGTTACCATACTGGCAAGTTAACTCTCAACAGGTATATACCGAACTAAAACGAATGACCTCGTATGGTTGGATTAGTATGAGTACGACCGAGCACAGCTATAAGCCAACAGAACGACAATATATAGTTGAAAAAGAGGGGAGAGAGGCACTTGCCAATTGGCTCGGGCGAAAGCTAGCATTTCCTGCAACACGAGATGAGCTGTGCGCAAAATTGATGGCAAGCGGAAGTATGGATTCTAGTGATGTCATACATTCACATTTGCTCAGTGGCTTGCACCAAACTCAACAAGCGCTGAACAACATTCTGCTTTATCTAGACAATGTTGCTCACGACAGGCAGAAAGCTTCTTCCGCTAAGCTTCAATGTAAACAGCTACAAGCACGAATTCAATGGCTAAACGAATGCATTGATGAAACGCTAGAGCGAGAGGTCATGATCGTTCCAGAAGTGCTGTAAAGGAACTCGCTTTGGGAATGTACACTTTGCTTGCTTCACACTACAAACGGTTCGCTCTAACCGTCTTACTTATCAATAGCTTTCCACTGTTAGCGCTTGAACATGAAAGTGCGGCTACCGAGTACGTACAAGAGCGTTGTGATACAACGCGATACTCATCATTTTTGCCGCTTCTATCACCGGACTGTCCTATTGGTCAGGGGCTGTATGGAAATGATGAACCTGACGAAAAGCCGGCTTTTTATTGGGTGCAATGCGGAGCCTCTTCTAATCCATTTCATGTTGATGATACTCACCGAAAGGTGGCAATTGCTACGCAAAGTAACCTAGTGCAATCTTTTGACGGAGAGTACTACCGATGCTTGAGTGGTCCTTACTTTCAATATATCGATGCCAAGGTGGTTGGACGTTATATTTCAAGCCTGATTAAAAAAGAGACTTTTCTCCGGCAGCACGTATTCATCTCTGCGAATCGTAGTCAAGTGACATCAGTCCTTAAGAGTTACAACGAACCAAAGGTTGTTATTGAGACCCAACAACAAGTTGGCGAACAGACTTTCTTTATTCCTACCTATCCGGAGAGTCCACGCATTTCTAACTGGGAAGCTAACCAACGTTGGCAACGTTTCTCTTATGAAGTAGCGAAGCAAACATGCCAATCGCTAAATGCCAGTTTAGTAACTAAGCCGGATATTGAAGCTCTAAAACGTCATATTGATGTGACTGCATGGCCCGTAGCTTTACCCTTTTGGCTAGATGAGGAACAGGCCGCGTTTCTTAGTGGAAAAAGCGTATCTGCAACCCCCAAATCGAAACTCTATTTAATGTGTAAACGATAACTCGGATGGTCATGATTGTAGTGCGCCGACCTGTGCGTATTTGGCTAAACTAAAAAGCCAGCAGAGTTCACTGCTGGCTTATGACGTCGCCTGGTTACTTATGGTTGAGACTACGAATATGCAAGGGACTTAGCTCATTGCTAACTGTGTCGCTTGTTCTTTTTGCGCTTTGTTATAGCGAATCTTCTTCAGCGTAATCGCAACAGCGGCCGTAGTGACAACACCGATAGCCATTGCGAGCAATGCTAGAACAGGTTTGTTGAACGCACCAAGTAGAACGACGATTGGACCACCGTGTGCAACGTTACAAGTTAGTCCGAAGGTAAAGCCAAGCACACAAGCTACTGCTGAACCAATCATGTTCGCAGGGATTACAGCAAATGGGTCACGTGCAGCGAACGGAATGGCGCCTTCGGAGATACCGACCATGCCCATAGCGGTTGCTGCTTTTGCGTTTTCGACTTCTTCGCGTTCGAACAGTTTCATGCGGCTACCGAGGAATGCAGCTAATGCCATACCTAATGGAGCAACTGGAATGGCTGCCGCTTGTGCACCCATAAACTGAGTTTGTCCTTCGGCAATCAAACCAACACTGAATAGGAAGGCCACTTTACCAAATGGACCACCCATATCGAAACCTTGCATCAAACCGATGACCAAACCAATGATGATTACGTTCCCGGTTGATAAGTTCGCTAGGACGTTGTTCATGGTTTCCATGATGCCCGCGATTGGGGCACCGATGATGAAGATGAATACGGCGGCAATAAAGAGCGAGCCAGCGATTGGCGCGATCATAATAGGGACCAGTGGTTGAATCATCTTCGAGTAATTGAAGCTGACAATCCATTTCACGAAGTAACCAACCAAGAGACCAGCAATGATTGCACCAATAAAACCTGTACCAGCATCAGCGTCATAGAATGAACCGTTGTTGGCAATCCAGCCACCAATGAGGCCCGGTGCAAGCCCTGGACGGTCCGCGATAGCGTAAGCAATATAACCGGCTAGAACCGGAATCATTAGGGTGAAGCCGACCACACCGACATCAAGGATCTTGTTCCACAAACTGCCTTCAGGAATAGCAAGGCCGCCCGGTGTTGGTTCTCCGCCGATAGCTAGGGAAATGGCAATCAAAATACCGCCGACGACTACAAATGGGATCATGTGAGATACGCCATTCATTAGGTACTTGTATAGGTCTTTACCTGAGCCACCAGGACTCGTTGTCGCTTGGCTCGCGCTAGACTTACCATCACCCGCATAGAGAGGGGCGGCAAGGGCTTGTTCAATCAACTTGTCAGCATCTTTGATGGCTTTTTTGACGCCAGTGATAATAACGCGTTTGCCTTTAAAGCGATTAAGATCAACTTGTTTATCGCAAGCCACAACAATGGCATCTGCACGAGCAATTTCTTCTTCGGTAGGGATGTTTTTAACACCGACAGAGCCGTTTGTTTCAACTTTGCACTCGTACCCCATTTCGGCGGCAGCATTTTCGATGCCTTCTGCTGCTAAGTAAGTGTGTGCAACCCCTACCGGACAACCCGTCACACCAATAATAAAGCCTTTGGTAGCGGCGACAGTTGGTGTCGATGCTTTGTCGTCTGCCACTAATAAGGCAAGCGCCTCTTCGTTAGATGTCGTGCTTCGTAGGTTTTCTAAAAATGTAGGCTCAACTATCTTTGAAGATAATTTTGCAAGGACTTCGACATGGAAGTTGCTCGCTTTTTCAGGCGAAGCAATCATAAAGAAGATATTAGAAGGTTGTCCGTCTTCTGAGCCGTATTCGATGCCTTGTTTGCTGATACCAACGGCAATCGCTGGTGAAACAACTGAGGCGCTCTTGGCATGTGGCAGTGCAATGCCATCTTCAAAACCTGTGTTACCAGTTTCTTCGCGTGCCCAGACATCTTTCACAAATTGTTGTTTGTCAGATACTTTGCCAGCATTGACTAGCACATCTGCTAATTCATTGAATACCGCGTCCTTGTCGGTTGCCGCCAAATCAAGCTTGATTAGCTGCGCGTTTAGGATCTCTTTCATCATAATGTAGATCTCTTCTTGGTAGGGATTTTTAATTTATGTATTTACAAATTTTAAATAATCTTAGTAATGGTTTTGTAGATAGAGATTGATCTAAATCATTATATTGTGTGTGGGTATACTGATTTGTGGTGAACTGTGAGGTGGATAACGAATATTGGAAACCAAAGCACTTCCAAAATCACAAAAATATTTGTTAAGTCAAGTGGTGGGTTTGACTGGGCTTTAACCAAAGGTGTGGGGTAGTTGAGGACAGAGCACAGGCGGTTTTAATAGGATGAAACCGCCTATAAGATGGGTTAACTAACTGATAAATCAGCGTATTGATACAGTGGTCAGTTCGTTTGAAGCCAAGGTTTCAATGGTGTATTGCGCGAGTACTGAATGCAGGAGATACACATTATGTTGGATAGAAAGGCACAAGTGTCCGGGTTCGACTCTTAGCAGGAATGCTTCTTTGTCATTCAGCATCTTGCCGGAGATGGTTTTTGCATCATGACTTATGTTATGTCCTGCGACTTGCTCCACGTAGGTAAGAACAGAGTGCTCACAATGAGCTTCTGTGAAATCAGGAAATAAACTCTTTGGCATCCAAGTTTCTTCAAGAATAGCGGGTTCACCATTGATAATACGCATTCGTTTGAAGTGATGAAGACTGGCGCCAACGTCTAAACGAAACCTATCTGCAAGTGATTGATCTGCAAGGATTGAACTAAATTCTAGCACGATGTTTTTTAGGTCAGTATCTTTGTTTATTCGCTCAGAAATACTGGTTAAATTATTGTCTTGATAGAATTCTGGCGGATTGACAAAAATCCCAGAGCCTTGTCTGGAATGCACAAAAGACTCTTGTTTTAACTTCTCAATCGCCTTTCTTAATGTCGGGCGACTGACACCAAATTTATCTGATAGTGCGTGCTCACCTTCGAGCTGAGACCAAGCTGGAGAAAGGCCGTTGATAATGTCAGCCTTGATTGCTTGATAAACTTCTACGTATTTCATTACTTCATTTACAACTATACAAATTGCTGACCAAAGCCTCTTAAGCCTATACCTGTCAACACATATCTGCTTAGAGGTATCGAGAGACTATCCGTTAATACTTAAGATGTTACCAGAAAAGCCCATTCCAAAACAAAGTGGTTAGTAACATTTTTTGATGCATGATCTCGATCATTATTTTGGCAAAATCAATAATATTTGTATTTACATATTTTTAGTGTGGATTTATGGTTATCTCATAAAGATACGAGGAGCCCTACCATGTCATCCAAAATCGAAAATAATCCAAGCCAAGTAGACGTAAACAAGAAAATTCCATGCGAGAAGCCAGCAATAATGCAGCTTGAAATTATGGAAGCTTATACGCGAGCCCATCAAAGCGAAGAAAATCTTTATAAACGAGAAGTGGCTTGCTTGTCTGAACTCTATCCTGTGTTGTTCCGCCAAATCGAATCGGAAGATATCGTCGTGGGTCGTCTAGACGCTCTGCATATTGGTTTTGGTAGTGTGACTTCTGTCGGTGGCGTGGGTCACTACTGTAATTTTGACAAACTTGAAGCCTTTAAAACGGAACTCTCTTCTGAAGATCATAGTCGAGTAGACGTATTGTTGGATTACTGGAAAGAGAGAGATACGCGCTCCATTTACTTCCGACAAACGTTAACCGACACCACACTTGGTAAGTTTGTTGACGTAAACTATCCTGCTATTGCTACAGCGCGCCTTAGCGGCATGTACCTTGATTACAATAAGCTGATTGACAATGGTATCGGCGGTATGCGCCGCCTAATTAGTGACAAGCTCGATTCTGCTCGCGCTTGTGACGATAAAAAAGCTATTGCGCTGCATGAATCCTTCTTGGGTTGCTTTGATATTGTTGAGCAGGTCATTGATCATCACATCAAGCTGTGTGCAAAAGAGCTTGAAGTCACCACTGACCTAACGCGCAAACATCAAATGAATGACTTGATCGATGCGCTCAATGCCATTCGCAATGATAAACCACAAACATTCTTACAAGGTATCCAGCTCTCATGGTTGTATAGCTTATGTTCTGGGGTGGTGAACTTTGGTCGTATGGATGATTATTTAGGTGATTTACTGGTAGCTGACTTGGAGACTGGGCGCATTACTGAACGTCAAGCTATCAATTATATTCGATCACACTATCGCCTTATTGAAGCTCGTAAAACCACGGTTAATGGTCGAGTCGTTGTTGGTGGTCTTGGTCGACGCAATCCTGAAACCGCAGATGTATATTGCAAGCTTGCGATTCAGGCAGTGCGTGAGAACAAAGATACTGAGCCGCAGTTTACTCTTCGAATTTACAAAGGGATGAATCAGGGAGTTTACCAAGATGCCCTAGAAGCGATTGGCGAAGGGCTGACCTATCCGATTCTTTATAATGATGATGTGAACGTACCTGCCGTAATGAACTCGATGCAGATTTCCGAACAAGATGCACAACACTATGTTCCATTCGGCTGTGGTGAGTTTGTGTTATCTGGTAAAAGTGTTGGAACTCCGAATACGTGTATCAACATCCTCAAAATTCTCAACATTTCGCTGACTGGTGGCACGGATTTCTGGGACGGTCAAAACAAAAGTGGTGGTACCTCGTTATTACAACCTGAGCAGGTCACAAGTTTTGATGATGTGGTTAAGAACTACAAAGATCTGCTGGATTTCTATATTGAACTGACTTCGAAAGCTCAAGCATTCTCTTATCAAGTGATGAATCAGGAAGTGGGTTTCCTATTTACCAGTATTTTGACTGATGACTGTATTGGCCGTAGTAAGGCTCTACTGGATGGTGGTGTGTATAAGCTTGGTGGTACTAATGAAACGTACGGCAACACCAACGCTTACGATTCTTTAGCGGCAATCAAAAAAGTCATCTTTGAGGACAAAAAATACAGTTATAGCGAGCTTATCCAGGCACTGCGCGTTAATTTTGATGGTTATGATCGTATGAAATATGATCTGATCAACGCACCTAAGTTTGGTAATGATGATGCGTATGTCGATGATATTGCTGTGGAAATGCACGAGTACATCTGCAACGGCATTAAAGATTCCGCGGCAAAGGTGAGTATGGACAGCTACTTAGTCGTTATCATCAATAACCAAGTGAACACAGAGTGGGGACGTGCAACCAGCGCGTCGGCAGATGGCCGTCACACTGGCGTTTATATGAGTAATGCCAACAATCCACAAAGTGGTGCTGATAAGAATGGACCAACGGCGATGCTAAACTCGCTGGCAAAATTGAAAGCCGAGGTACACGCTGGTTCGGTGCAAAACATGAAATTCAGTAAGAATATGTACCAAAACAAACGGATGATCGTTGAAGCTTTACTGGATGGCTACTTTGAACAGGGCGGGCCACAAATTATGGTTAGTGTAGTTGGCAAAGGTGAGCTTGAAGACGCTTATCATAATCCCGAAAAATATCCGAATCTTGTGGTTCGTGTGGGTGGATTTAGTGCCAAATTCGTCAACCTAGATAAAGACGTACAGCTAGAAATTTTAAATCGCACGCTTAACGACTAAACACCTCCGATTGGGCGAACACGGCAGTTAAGGTTCGCCTTTTTTTCTTGCGACAGTTATGAGGCAAACCATGCTCATCAAAGACTCCACTTCTCACACATCCTTCGCTCAATCATCAACTACAGGTGTGGTATTCGACATTCAGAAATTCAGTGTCAATGACGGCCCAGGTGTTAGAACGGCAGTGTTTATGAAAGGTTGCCAAATGAAGTGTGTGTGGTGTCACAATCCTGAGTCACTGAGCGCTCAGAAACAGCTCGCGTTCAATGCGGATAAATGTGTTGGTTGTCGTCGCTGCGAGCAAGTATGTCCTAACAATGTACATAGTTTTGATGCTGAAGGTAACCACAATGTTGATTTTGAAGCTTGCCAAACCTGTGGTCAATGCGTTGATGCTTGTATGCAAGATGCACTCAAGATCTATGGGAAGGAGATGACGGTAGAACAGGTTTTTGCTGAGGTCATTAAAGACAAGGTGTATTTCGACAAGTCAGGCGGCGGTATTACACTATCCGGTGGGGAAGCGCTTAAGCAATTCGAATTTTGTTTGGCGTTGGCGAAAATGTGCAAAGCTAATGATGTGCATGTGTGTGTTGAAACCAATGGTGCTTCCAAAACGGAACATTATCGAATGATAGCGCCGTATGTCGATCTGTTCTTATTTGACTACAAGGCCACCGGAGATGAGCTTCATAAAACGCTAACGGGCATGACCCGCCGCTTGGTAGATACCAACCTTCAGCTGCTTAACGAAATCAACGCATCAGTGATTCTACGTTGCCCTATGATCCCCGGTTACAACCTTTCTGATGACCACTTTGCGGCAATAGCACAGCATGCGAAGTCTATGACAAATATCCAAAAGGTCGAGGTGCTTCCTTATCATAATTTTGGCAAGGGAAAAGCGACCGAAATTGGCAAAACGTATGATGTCGATGCGGAAATGCCTGACGACAACGAAGTAAACTCTTGGATTGAATCGATAAAACGCTATGGTGAGATTAACGTTACGCTGAGTTAGTTGTGAATTTTCGTTATCTAGACGTTGAGGAGGACTAGGATTAAAAGAGTAGATATACCGCCAAATTGATACTTTTATTACTTGCTATGACTAACCAGCAAAGAAATAACCTCGCAATTCTTATGTACCTGCTCATCTCTCTAGGTGGGATAGTAGTGGATATTGTGGTGCCATCTCTTCCTTCCATCAAAACCGAGTTTTCGGCTACTGAAACGGTAACTCAATGGTCATTTACGTCAGCAATGTTGGGGTTTGGCCTTGGGCAGCTAGTTGCTGGTTTTATTGTCGATGCATACGGCCGCAAGACACCAATGCTTATAGGAGTCTTCCTGCTGGTTGCTGCCTTGCTCCTGTCCATCATTTCTCCCAACATCTACAGCTTAATTGTACTTCGATTGATTGAAGGACTAGCCGTGTCTCTGATTTGTGTTGGAGGCAGGGCAGTGATCAAAGATATGTATCATGGAGCAGAGTATCTGAAAGCGGTTAACTGGATTACGATTTCGTTTGCGATGGGAATTACCTTGTCCCCGTTTGTAGGCGGTCATTTAGAATCTATGTTTGGTTGGCAATCGGTCTTTATCGCTCTGGCAATCTGGGTCGCATTAGGAGGCGTTTTTCTTTGCTTGTTTTTTCGTGAAACACTGCAAATTGTGCAGCCATTACGTGGGGAGCAAATTAAAAGCAATCTTACCGAGATCGTTTTTAATCGAAACTTTCAACGTACAGCCATCATTTGTGGTGTTTTCTACAGTATTTTGCCAGCGTTCAATACCGTCGGCCCTTTTATCATCCAGTCGCGTTTGGGTTATAGTCCGGTGTTTTATGGCAATATTGCGTTAGCGTTGGGTGCATGTTGGTTGCTAGGTAATTTGGCGAATCGTTTTTTATTTAGTGTATCCGCTGAACGGAAAACCAACGTTGCAATCACCGCGTCGCTAGCCGCGTTAGTGATTGGTATGTCATTTCAGTATATTTATGGGTTGAATTTGTTGGCGTTCTTGTTGCCAGTTGCTGTGATTATAGTTTCTCTGGGAATGCTATTTCCGTTATATCTGGGAAAGGCGTTGTTACCTTTCCCGCATATTGCCGGAGTCGCTAATGCCATTGTTTTTTCGGGCAGTTGGTTGTGTACGGCGTTGGTCTCGTTTGTTGCTTCGACTTTGCCCGTCGGTTCTGCATTTCCGCTTCTTGGAATGTACTTTGTACTTCTTGTGATGATCGTAGCTATTAAGAACTCACGCAACGTATAACCTAATAAACACAAAACGCCCTAATAGTTTAGGGCGTTTTGATAGAGGAATGCGAGAAGCCGTTACGCGGTTTGAGCGTTTTTCTCACCTTCGGAAACGAGAGGGCTGTCTTCTTTCAGCGGGAACATGTCCTGAGTGACGAGGACGATGCCTTCGTCAGTAACAGTAAAGCGCTGCTTATCCAGTTCCACGTCAAAGCCGATTTCCATACTGTTTGGAATGTGACAGTTTTCGCCGACAATCACTTTCTTCAGCTTGCAGTTTTGTCCTACCGAAGCACTTGGCAGCAAAATGCTGTCAGTGATTTCGGTAAAATCATCGATGCGAACATCAGAAGATACCAAAGTATGTGTAACCTGTGCACCCGAGATAATTGCGCCGGCGCAAACCACTGAGTCTACGGCATATCCACGACGATTTGGGTCATTAAACAGAAACTTAGCTCCAGGACGTTGAACTTGGTTGGTCATAATAGGCCAGCTCTTGTCATAGATATCTAGTTCTGGTGTCGGAGCGAGTAAGTCCATCGTGGCAGCATAATATTCATCTACATGACCGACATCTCGCCAATAGCCATTGGCGCCCGGGTGACCACGTTCCGTAAACACATAGCCTTTGAGATTGCTGCGACCGATAAGACTAGGGATGATGTTGTGTCCGAAATCGTGCTTATAGTCAGGACAGGTAAGAGCCTGACGCAATTCAGCATCTAGAACATCTACGTTAAAAATGTAGATGCCCATTGAAATGAGAGCCTTAGAGTCATCGTTAGGCATAGGGGTTGGGTTTGCTGGTTTCTCTACAAAGTTGATGATATCGCCTTCGTCGTTTAATCCCATTACGCCAAATTCAGATGCTTGCTCGATGGGTTTTTGAATACAAGCCACGGTGACATCAGCGCCGCTTTCCACATGGAAGTTGATCATTCGAGAGTAGTCCATCTTGTAGATATGGTCTCCACCAAGAATCAAGATGCGCTCAGTTTGATCGTGTCGTTTTATCAAGTCGAGGTTTTGGTAAATAGCGTCCGCAGTGCCTCGATACCAGTTTTCGCCAACACGTTGTTGCGCAGGAATGATATGGACACCTTCACCTAAGGCAGAATAGGACGATTGCCAACCTGATTGTATATGGCTAATTAGGTCCTGAGCCATGTACTGAGTGAGTACACCAACTTTGCGGATACCAGAGTTAATACAGTTTGATAAGGCAAAGTCGATGATTTTGAATTTGCCGCCAAATGAGACCGCTGGTTTAGCAATAGTTGAGGTGAGTTCTTTAAGCCGTGTTCCCTTACCTCCCGCTAGGATCATCGCGGTGGTATTACGAAGACGAGCGTTACTAGAAATGTGGGAATATTGATTTTCCTTCGGCATTGTATAACTCCTTATATTACAAGCACAAAAGACGTTTCGGGGGAGTGTGGCTGTCGTCGTCCTTCTTTGGGACGGTTATTTGTCGACTCTCACGCTCGATGACGTCGTTAATAATCCTTTCCATAAGAGCAGAATTTTCTTATGCAATCCATACCATAGTGGGTAAAGATTTATCAAAAATTATGAAATAGGTGATTTGTCACATATGCCTCGCAACAATGTAATTGCGAAACACGCTACTACAGACTATTACAAAGACATTGGTTAGTTTTTAATACAATAAGAAACTATGCACACTATCTGTGTATTGTTACGCCCAAGTGACAACACCAACTTTCAGGGAATTTTTGATATGGTTTTTCCTCAATTAGGTCGAGCTTATCTGATGAAATCATCAGTATTTATCGTTACCTTGCTCCTTCTATCATTCTCATATGCAACCAATGCGCATGTTGAGACGCCGAATAATAAAGCAACCCTTTGGTTTGAACAGTCTGATTTGCCGTTGAATGAGAAATTGCATGTAAAAGTCTTAGACAATGGTATGCGGGTTGTCGTAATTCAGAACGTAAAACCGAAAAAAGCGATTTCGATTCGAATGCGAGTTGGTGCGGGATCTCTACAAGAAACTGGCAAACAACCGGGTCTTGCGCACTTTTTAGAGCATATGGCGTTTAACGGTTCTACTAATGTGCCTGAAGGCGACATGATTCAGATTCTAGAGCGACACGGACTGTCTTTTGGTAAGGACAGTAACGCAGAAACGAACTTTAAGCAGACGGTTTACATGTTAGATCTGCCAAAAAACGATAAAGAGACGCTATCGACGGCCTTGTTTTTGATGAGAGAAACGGCATCAGAATTAACACTAGATAAGGATGCTATTGCTCGTGAGTTACCCGTTATTTCTTCAGAAGTTCGCGAACGAACAACTTTAGATTTAAGAATACTTAAAGATTGGTCTAGCTATGTACTTCAAGGGGCGAATATTATCGATCGTATTCCACTTGGCACGTTAGAAGGAATGAAGGAAGTTAATCAATCGAGATTAAAAGCGTTCTACCATAACTATTACACGCCTAATCATACAACCCTAGTTATTGCCGGAGATGTTGACGTCCAATCTGTGTTCTCTATGGTAGAGAAACAATTTGCAAGCTGGGATAACAAAGGTCATGACATTGTTCCTTATAGCAAGCAAGTGATGTTTCCAACCACAGCCGAAGCAAGAGTGTTTAAAGATAGCAATGTGACGACACATGTTGAATTTAACTACTTAGAGCCTATAAATCGAGCGCCTGATTCTCGTGCCAAGCGAGTTGAAGAGTTCATGCTTTATGTAGCCAATCAGGCGCTTCAATACCGTCTAGAGACAACCGCTTTCGCAAGCCAAGGCGAACTGTTATCTCCCTATGTTGGCTCTTACAATCAGTTTGATGTTGTTACGAGTAATCAACTGAGTGTCGCGACAAAGTCGGACCAATGGCAGGCTGGGGTTGATATGCTGGAATCATCCCTAAGGCAGGCGGTTAAGTACGGGTTTTCTAAACAAGAAATTCAGCGCCAATTAGATAAATATCACACATTATTAAAGCTGGATGCCGAAGCCACTAAAGATACGCTGAGTTCGAGCTACGCAGCAGGTGTCGTTAATGATATCAACAATAAAGCGGTATCAACGAGCAATGAATTTGCATTGTCATTATTCGAAAGTGATGTATTACCGAAAGAGATTTCTGCGTATAACCAAATATTCAACAAGCATTGGAGCGATAAGCATCCAAGAATTTATGTGATGGACAAACCCCAGTCCAAGGTTACGGCCAAGACGGTACTTGAGGCATATAAAGACAGTGAATCGACGCAAGTTAAGCCATATGCAGAAGCAGAAAAAGTACAGTTTGCGTATCAGAACTTTGGGCAACCAGGGACAGCCAAGCTAATCGAGAAAACCGCCTTTGGAGATGTGACACGATATCGATTCGACAATGGCGTTTATCTCAATGTTAAACCAACTGAGTTTGAATCCAATGCGGTCTATATCAGTGTTCGAGTGGGCAAAGGCAAGCTTGATCTTGCAAAGAAAGATGCCCCATTAGCTACCTTGTTTGACTCTGCCTTCATCGCTGGTGGCTTGGAAGCTCATGATATTAACGATTTACGGTCAATTTTCTCAGGGCGACAAATTGGTGCCAGTTACTACCTGACTGATGATGCTATCGAAGGTCACTACCGAGTTCCACCACAAGATACTCTAGACCAACTAAAAGTGGCAGCGGCATTTTTGACACATCCTGGATACAGACCAAGCGGTCATGCTCTTGCCGTACAGAGCCTCAAGTCAGTTTATGACAGTTACCCGACAACTCCAGAGGGCGTATTAGGTTTTAATGTTGGCAAGGTGTTGTATCAAGATGACCCTCGCTGGGAATACCCGAAAGTGGAGGTAATCGACAAACTACCGTTAACCGCATTGAAGCAGTTTGTCGATCGCTCTGTTAATCAAGGTCCAATCGAAGTGTCTTTGCTGGGTAACATCACCCAACAACAGGCGGTGGATTATGTCGCTCAGACGTTTGGAGCGTTAAATATCAAGGCACAAGACTTTGTTCCTAGACCAAGAGATGATATCCAGCTTAACGTGGGTGAGCATTACACGTTGTATCACCAAGGAGAACAGAACACGGCACTAGCGTCGGGCTACTTCTCTTTGCCTGATGGACGCGATTATAAGCAAGTGGTTGGATTCGCGGTACTGCGTTCTATTTTGCAGCTGCGCGTCAACGATGCTATTCGAGAAAAGACGGGTAAGGCGTATTCACCATGGGTAGATTCGTCACAGTCACTACTGTACAAGGACTACGGTTATCTTAGTTTGAACAGCAATACCACAGTTGATAATGTCGATATCGTGTTTGATATCTATCGTAAGTTGATCAGAGACATCCAGGAAACGGGTGTATCGAGTGATGAGCTTAAGCGTGCAGTGACGCCTATGATTGATGGTATTGAACAGAGCTACGAGAATAATGGTTTTTGGTTTGGTCTTATGTACAAAGCTTCAAGTTATCCCGAGAACCTTGCTAATGAGCAGACGTTTAAACAGTTAGTATCGGCGGTGACCGCGGCTGATGTTCAACAGTTAGCGAAACAAATCGTTCTGAAAGATATGATCACAGTTGCGGTACTGCCCAAAGAGAAAGAAGAATAAAAAAAACTAATATTAGTGTTGACAGGTTTATCTCGGAAGCATATATTGATTACACGAACTGCCGAATGGAGTTCCTGAGTTGTCTACTTCGCCTAATTAGGGAAGTAAAGGCAACTGTAATCAAAGGACGTTGACGTTGCAATAGTCGATATCAACAAGCTCCTTTAACCTGTTAACACTTGGAACATATGTCTTAAGGCGCCAATGAGGTGCAACAGAGTATGTCTCCGGTCTTGGTGAATCAAACATCAAGAACTATTGCTTATTTATGAGGATAGTATTATGCGTAATGTAGATTTTTCTCCCCTATACCGTCATGCCATTGGTTTTGATCGCCTATTCAACCTAGCGGAAAATAGCGCGAAAAAGCCATCTTCTAATGGATACCCTCCATACAATATCGAACAGAAAGACGAAAATAACTACCGTATAACGATGGCTGTTGCAGGCTTTTCTGAAGATGCACTAACTCTTACTCAGAACGAAAATATGCTTATCGTTTCTGGTGAAGTTAAGTCTGTAGAAACCAAACCAAACTACGTTTATCAAGGCATCGCAGAGCGTAACTTTGAACGTAAGTTCCAACTTGCTGACTACGTAACCGTTAAGGCCGCAAGCATGGAAAATGGTTTATTGCACGTTGATCTTGTTCGTGAAGTTCCAGAAGCAATGCAGCCACGTAAAATCTCAATCAACAAATAATCATTGAGAAGTGAAATGTGATAAGGCGATTTTAGAATTCGATTTGAAATTGGATCTCACTAGCCTTATCTAAAAAGTATTGCTGCCTACACATGCAGTGTAGCGACATCTAGAGTGCAAGAGTGAAATACTTGCACTCAAATAAAGAATAGAATTACATACTTTGCATTAGAAAAAATAATGCGAAGAGGAGAGGTATTATTATGAGTAAAATTATTGGTATTGATTTAGGTACAACAAATTCATGTGTTGCAGTGCTCGATGGCGACAAACCACGCGTAATCGAAAATGCTGAAGGTGAGCGCACAACCGCATCGGTTATCGCTTATACAGACGGCGAAACGCTTGTAGGTCAACCTGCAAAACGTCAAGCAGTTACAAACCCAGAGAACACGCTATTTGCTATTAAGCGTCTAATCGGTCGTCGTTTTGAAGACGAAGAAGTTCAGCGTGATATCGAAATCATGCCTTACAAAATCGTTAAGGCGGACAACGGTGATGCGTGGGTAGAAGCAAAAGGCCAACAAATGGCGGCTCCTCAAGTATCTGCTGAAGTACTTAAGAAAATGAAGAAAACTGCGGAAGATTTCCTTGGTGAGGAAGTAACTGGCGCTGTTATCACAGTTCCTGCTTACTTTAACGATGCACAGCGTCAAGCAACCAAAGATGCTGGTCGTATCGCAGGACTAGAAGTTAAACGTATCATCAATGAACCAACAGCAGCAGCACTTGCTTACGGTCTAGACAAGAAAGGTGGTGACCGCACCGTCGCTGTGTATGACCTTGGTGGTGGTACATTCGATATCTCTATCATTGAGATTGATGAAGTCGAAGGCGAGCAAACCTTTGAAGTTCTTGCAACTAATGGTGACACACACCTTGGTGGTGAAGACTTTGACAATCGTCTAATCAACTATTTGGTTGATGAGTTTAAGAAAGAGCAAGGTATTGATCTTAAAAACGATCCACTAGCAATGCAGCGTGTTAAAGAAGCAGCAGAAAAAGCGAAGATCGAGCTTTCTTCTACTTCTCAAACTGATGTGAACCTACCGTATGTAACAGCTGACGCAACGGGTCCTAAGCACATGAACGTAAAAGTGACTCGTGCGAAACTAGAATCTCTAGTTGAAGATCTCGTGATGCGTTCAATTGAGCCATTGAAAACCGCACTTGCGGATGCCGAGTTAACTGTTGGTGATATCAACGATATCATTCTTGTTGGTGGCCAAACGCGTATGCCTATGGTTCAAGCGAAAGTGGCTGAGTTCTTCGGTAAAGAAGCTCGCCGTGACGTGAACCCAGATGAAGCAGTAGCAATGGGTGCTGCAGTT